>CAZJRY010000095.1:0-9573 GCA_964548625.1 uncultured Mediterraneibacter sp. | reverse complement strand
AAGCCGGCATAAAATTATAAAAACACATGTTGTCAAATTATTAACAATATGATATTATATGAAAAGCGGAATCTGATTAATGAAATGAGGAGTCACAACCGATGTAGGATAACATGTTAGATAAACAACATTTAAAGCTACAATGACAGCGGGGTTATTAATCACGATTTCTTTTTTATTTTCAGAAAAAAAAGAAAGGCAGAGGAGAAACTATGAGCAGCAAAATTACCATCATCGGCGCCGGAAGTGTCGGAGCTACAATCGCGTACAAACTTTCCTATGAGGACTTTGCTTCGGAGATCGTTATGATCGACATCAACAAGGAAAAAGTTGAAGGTGAAGTCATGGATATCGAGCAGGGAACCTGCTTCAGAAGCCCGGTTTCAATTATTGCGGGGGATTATGAGGACGCTGTGGGTTCCGATATCGTGATCATTACTTCCGGTATCGCCCGTAAGCCGGGTCAGACAAGAATCGAACTTGCGCAGACAAACGTCAATATCATCAAATCGATCACACCGGAGATCGTTAAAGCAGCTCCGGATGCGAAATATATCATCGTAAGCAATCCGGTCGATATCCTGACATATGTATTTACAAAGGTCTCAGGACTTCCGGAGAATCAGATCATCGGATCCGGAACACTGCTGGATACGGCGCGTCTCCGCTCCGGTCTGTCTAAACATTTCAATGTAGCGCAGAAAAATATCCATGCATATGTATACGGCGAACACGGAGATTCTTCTTTTGTTCCGTGGTCGGGAGCAAACATTGCAAGCATGCCGATCGACGACTATTACAAGGAGATGAAAGCCCTCGGCGCGGACCTTGAAGAACTTGACAAAGCGGGAATGGAAGAATACGTACACAAATCAGGCGGACAGGTTATCGCGAAGAAAGGCGCCACATTCTATGCCGTAGCCGTCGCGGTAGTCGAGCTGTGCAATCTGGTGCTCGCGGCTTCCGATTCTGTGGCGACCGTATCGTCCATGATGCACGGAGAATATGGCGTTGACGATGTATGCTTAAGTGTCCTTTCACTTGTAGGACCGAACGGCGTGCAGGGCAAGGTTCCGATGCACCTGACGGATGAAGAAGTGGAGAGACTTCAGTCAAGCGCGGGCAAACTCAAAGAAGTGATCGCTCAGCTGGATATCTGAGATTTTATCCACAGCCGCCTCTCCTGCGTATGAACGGCAGGAGAGCGGGGCAGTAACAGGGCGGGGAATTTCCCGCCTGTCAGACAAGGAGGTAAAGAATATGAAATACAGCTATTTCCCCGGCTGTACTCTTAAGAACAAAGCTTTGGATCTGGATCGCTATGCCAGAGTATCCGCAGAGGCTTTGGGCTTTGAGCTGGAAGAGATCAGCGAGTGGCAGTGCTGCGGCGGCGTCTATCCGCTGGGGACAGACGAGATCGCCACAAAACTGGCTTCTGTCCGCGCGCTGAATGACGCGAAAGAGCACGGACAGGATCTGGTAACAGTCTGTTCGGCCTGCCATCATGTGATCAAGCGTGTCAATGACGATATGAAGAACGTTGACGACATCCGCACAAGGGCGAATAACTATATGAAACTCGACGAGCCTTACGCCGGAGAGACGACAGTCCTTCATTATCTTGAAGTGCTTCGCGACCGCGTGGGGTTTGACGAGCTGAAGAAAAAAGTTGTGAAACCGCTTACAGGCAAGAAGATCGGCGCGTATTACGGATGCCTTCTTCTCAGACCGGGCAAGATGATGGCATTCGATGATCCGGAGAATCCGTCGGTCATGGAGGACTTTATTCGTGCCATCGGCGCCGAACCGGTAATTTATCCGTACAGGAATGAGTGCTGCGGCGGATACATATCATTAAAGGAAGAGGACATGTCCAAGGAGATGTGCCGCAAGATCGAAGAGAGCGCGGCGGGATTCGGCGCTGATATGCTGATCACGGCCTGTCCGCTGTGCATGTATAATCTGAACAAGAACAATGGCGGCAACCTGCCGGTTTACTATTTTACAGAACTTCTGGCAGAGGCGCTGGGACTCAAAGAGGAGGTGGATGAGCAGTGAAAACAGAACACAGTCGCGCAGAGATGATCAAAGAGATCAGCGGCGTGAATCCGCTGAAATGCATGAAATGCGGTAAATGTTCCGCTTCCTGCCCTTCCTACAACGAAATGGATATCAAACCGCACCAGTTCGTTTCTTATGTGGTCAATGAAGATATCGAATCTCTGGTCAGATCAAAATCACTCTGGAAATGTCTCTCCTGTTTTGCATGTGTTGAGCGATGTCCGCGCGATGTGAAGCCGGGCAAACTGATCGATGCCGCAAGACAGATCGTTGTGCGTGAGAGAGGTAAAAATTATCTGCTGGCGGACGAGATCCCGGAACTTGTAGATCCGGATACACCGCAGCAGCTTCTCGTAAGCGCGCTCAGAAGATACAGGAGGTGATAACAGGTGCAGAGGATAGGAGTATTTGTCTGCCACTGCGGTACAAATATCGCGGCAACGGTGGACGTAAAGAAAGTCGCCGAGACGGCGCTCCATGAACCGGGAGTCGTTCATGCCGAGGACTACGCATATATGTGTTCCGAGGCCGGACAGGAGCTCATCCGCAAGGCGATCAAAGAAAAACATCTGACAGGGCTCGTTGTCTGTTCATGTTCTCCGCGTATGCATGAGACGACATTCAGAAACGCGGCGGAGAAAGCGGGACTCAACCCGTATATGGTTGAGATCGCAAATATCCGTGAGCACTGTTCATGGATACACAAAGATATTGAGGAAGCGACAGAAAAAGCTGTCATCCTGATGCGCGCGGCGGTTGCGAAAGTAAATCTGAACGCGCCGCTCAAACCGGGTGAGAGCCGTGTTACAAAGAGAGCGCTTGTGATCGGCGGAGGTATTGCCGGCATCCAGACAGCGCTTGATATCGCGGAGGCGGGATATCCGGTCGACATTGTAGAGAAAACACCGAGTATCGGCGGAAGAATGTCACAGCTTGACAAGACATTCCCCACACTGGACTGTTCATCCTGTATCCTGACGCCGAAGATGGGAGAAGTAAACGCCCATCCGCTCATCAATATCTATACATACAGCGAAGTAGAGAGCGTATCCGGCTTTGTGGGGGATTTCACGGTTGAGATCCGCAAGAAAGCAAGAAGCGTGGATATGA
The DNA here is from genome assembly GCA_964548625.1 of uncultured Mediterraneibacter sp. GTDB lineage: Bacteria > Bacillota > Clostridia > Lachnospirales > Lachnospiraceae > Mediterraneibacter. The sequence continues at coordinate 6,402 of CAZJRY010000095.1, read as the reverse complement.
ATAAATGTACAGGCTGCGGCGTATGTCAGGAAAAATGCCCGAGCAAAAAGACACCGAGCGAATTCAACCGCGGTTTGAATACAAGAAGCGCTATTTACACACCTTTCGCGCAGGCAGTTCCGAACGTTCCGGTCATCGACCGTGACGCCTGCATCAAATTCAAGACGGGAAAATGCGGCGTCTGCTCGAAAGTATGCCAGGCCGGAGCGATCGACTATGATCAGATCGACGAGATCGTGACGGAAAAATACGGCGCTGTCGTTGTGGCGACAGGCTTCGATATGATCAAGCTTGACAAATATGACGAGTATGCTTACAGCCAGAGCAAGGATGTTATCACGTCCCTCGAGCTGGAGCGTATCATGAACGCGGCAGGACCGACAGGCGGACATCTGGAGCGCCTTTCCGACGGGAAAGCACCGAAGGAAATGGTATTTATCCAGTGTGTGGGAAGCCGCTGCGCGGACAGCAGAGGAAAGAGCTACTGTTCCAAAGTCTGCTGTATGTACACGGCAAAACATGCAATGCTCATCCGTGATAAGTATCCGGATGTAAACGTATCTGTATTCTATATTGATGTGAGAACACCGGGCAAGAACTTCGACGAATTCTACCGCAGGGCTGTAGAAGATTACGGCGTAAACTACATCAAGGGACAGGTCGGAAAGGTCATTCCCCAGCCGAACGGAAAACTGCTCGTTCAGGGCGCTGACCTTCTGGATAACAAACAGATCTTAAAAGAGGCTGATATGGTTGTCCTTGCGGCAGCGATCGAGCCGAATCCGGATGTGAGAAAGATCGCTACCATGCTGACAGCAAGTATCGATACGAACAACTTCCTCACGGAAGCGCACGCGAAGCTTCGTCCGGTAGAGTCGCCGACAGCCGGCATCTTCCTTTCCGGCGTATGCCAGGGACCGAAGGATATTCCGGAGACTGTATCCCAGGCAGGAGCGGCCGCCGTGAAAGCGATCGGACTTCTCGCCAAAGATAAACTGCTGACCAATCCCTGCACGGCACACTCTGACGAACTCCTGTGCAACGGGTGTTCCCAGTGCGCGAATGTATGTCCGTACGGAGCGATCACCTACGAAGATAAAGAGGTGAATGATCACGGAGTCCGCGAGACAAGACGCATTGCGGTCGTAAATGACGCGCTTTGTCAGGGATGCGGCGCCTGCACAGTAACGTGTCCGTCCGGAGCAATGGACCTGCAGGGATTCTCGAACAGACAGATTCTAGCGGAGGTAGATGCGATATGTCGATAGAAAAGAATGAAGAATTCAGACCAAAGATCGTGGCGTTCTGCTGCAACTGGTGCAGTTACGCCGGAGCGGATCTGGCGGGAAGCAGCCGTATGTCTTATTCGGCGGACGTCAAGATCATCCGCGTTCCCTGTTCCTGCCGTGTCAATCCGATGTTCATCTTAAGAGCGTTTGAGAGAGGAGCGGACGGAGTTATCATGTGCGGATGCCATCCGGGCGACTGCCATTATACTTCAGGAAATTACTATGCAAGAAGACGTATGACGCTTCTCTTCTCCATGCTGGATTACATCGGAGTAGAAAACGGCCGAACCCGCGTAGAGTGGGTGTCCGCGGCAGAGGGCGCAAAGTTCTCGCAGACTATGCATGAGTTTGTGGACAAGATCACATCTCTCGGTAAAAACGTAAGATTGGAGGATTTAAGATGCAGGAGTTGATCAACCGCGCAAAAGAGCTTCTGGCCGACGGAACTGTGGCAAGAGTGCTCGGATGGAAAGCCGGGGACCTGCCTTACAATCCGGAACCGGCTTACTTTGAAAAAGAAGAAGACTTTGCGGATTTCGTGTACAACGGATTCTGCGGAGCAAACTTAAGCAAATATATGATCGAGGCTTCCAAACTGGAAGGAAAGACGCTTGTGTGCTTAAAACCATGTGATACATACAGCTTTCAGGAACTGATGAAAGAGCATCGTGTAGACAGAGACAAAGCGTATATCATCGGTGTGGGCTGCAAAGGAAAGCTTGACATCGAAAAGATCAAAGCTATGGGCATCAAAGGTATCAAGAGCATCTCCGGTGCAGAGATCGAAGACGAGGCGGAGACGCTTACGATCGACACGATCTATGGAGAGAAGAGCTGTGCATACAAAGACGCTATGCTGGAGAGATGCCATGTCTGCAAGGGCAAAGACCACATGATCTTTGACGAGATCATCGGTGAGTCCAAGGAGACGAAAGACGCCGACAGATTTGCGGAAGTCGAGAAGATCGAGGCAATGAGCCCGGAAGAAAAATTTGCATTCTTCCGGAAAGAACTGAGCAAGTGCATCCGCTGCAATGCCTGCCGTAATGTATGCCCGGCATGCAGCTGCCGCAAATGTGTGTTTGACAGCAATAAGTTCGACAGCGCACAGAAGGCGAATGTAGATTCCTTTGAGGAAAAGATGTTCCACATCATCCGCGCATTCCATGTGGCGGGAAGATGTACGGACTGCGGCGAGTGCAGCAGAGTCTGTCCGCAGGGAATCCGGCTTCACCTGTTCAACCGGAAATTTATCAAAGATATCAACGAGCTCTACGGAGAGTATCAGGCAGGTGCTGACCTTGAGCCGAGAACTCCGCTTACCAATTATGATGTTGAAGACGCAGAGCCGGGAATTGTGGCAGAAAGGGGATAATGTATGTATAAGATAGCGAAAGAAAATCTGACGGCATTATTTCAGAAAATTGCCGCAGAACAGGAATTATATCTTCCGGTAAGAAACGAAGGCCAGGTAAACTTTGCCGCATGGTCTGAGGAGACCAAAGTCGATATCGATACGTTAAAAACAGTAAAATCTCCGAAAGATGCTTTCTTCCCGCAGAGTGAGACACTCTATACATGTGTCAGGGACGGAAAGAAGATCAACATCGAGCCTGAAGCACTGAAGGAGCAGGATTTCGTCGTATTCGGCATGAGAGCCTGCGATGTGAGAGGCGTGGAAGTGCTGGACAAAGTATTTCTTGTAGATCCGCTTGATACATTCTATGCGGCCAGAAGAGATCATGGCACGATCGTTGCCCTTGCCTGCCACGAGCCGGAGGAAACCTGCTTCTGTAAGGTGTTCGGTGTTGATGCGGCAGAACCGGCTGCGGATGTTGCCACTTGGATGATCGGAGAAGATCTGCACTGGAAACCGCTTACAGAAAAGGGCGAGGCGCTCACAAAGGCAGTTGCTGACCTGCTCACAGAGGACGCAGGCGCGGACGAGGCTGTTGAGAAAGAAAAAGAAGCGATCCGCAATATCGTTGAGCAGCTTCCGTACACGCATCTTTCTCTTGAGGGATGGAACGGCGACGTGCTCATGGAGAAATTTGAGGATCCGCTCTGGGATGAACTGTACAAACCATGTCTCGCATGCGGAACCTGTACGTTTGTATGTCCGACTTGCCAGTGCTATGACATTAAGGACTATGATACAGGAAAGAACGGCGTGCAGAGATACCGCTGCTGGGATTCCTGTATGTACTCCGATTTCACAATGATGGCGCACGGCAACAACCGTAAATCACAGAAAGAGAGATTCCGTCAGAGATTCATGCATAAGCTGGTATATTTCCCGGCAAACAACGACGGAATGTATTCCTGTGTCGGATGCGGAAGATGCGTGGAGAAATGTCCGGCATCTTTAAATATCGTAAAAGTTATCAAGGCGTTTGCAAAACAGGGAGGTGAAAAGTAATGAGTGAATGTACATGTCACAAAAACTATACACTGGATACCCTGATCCCGAAAGTGGGCGTGGTCACTGACATCCGTGAGGAGACGCCGGACGTGAAGACGTTCCGTGTCAATGCTCCGGAGGGCGGAAAGCTTTTCGAACATATGCCGGGACAGTGCGCAATGCTCTGTGCACCGGGGATCAGCGAAGGTATGTTTTCGATTACTTCTTCGCCTACCAACAAAGAATATCAGGAATTCAGCATTAAGAAATGCGGAGTACTCACAGATTATCTCCACAGCCTCGAGGTGGGCGACGAGATCACAGTCAGAGGTCCGTACGGAAACCATTTCCCGGTAGAGGACAAACTCAAAGGAAAAGATCTGCTGTTCATTGCCGGAGGTATCGGACTTGCACCGCTGCGTTCCGTTATCAACTATGTGCTTGACAACCGTGATGATTACGGCACAGTAGATATTGTCTACGGCTCCCGTTCCGCAGACGATCTGGTTCAGTTAAAAGAGATCCGGGAAGTATGGATGAATGCTCCTGACGTACATGTCCACCTGACCATCGACCGCGAGCAGGAGGGATGGGACGGCCATGTGGGATTCGTGCCGAACTATGTGAAGGAACTGGGATTCGATGTAAATAAGACGGCTCTGATCTGCGGACCTCCGATCATGATCAAGTTTACTCTGGCAGGACTTGAGGAGCTTGGTTTCTCCAAAGAACAGGTGTACACAACACTTGAGCTCAGGATGAAGTGCGGAGTCGGAAAATGTGGAAGATGCAACATCGGATCTAAATATGTATGTAAAGACGGTCCGGTATTTCGGTGCGATGAAGTCGATGAGATGCCGAATGAATACTAGGGAAAGGAAGAAATATCATGGAAAAGATGGTAAATGTATATTTTTTCGGTAAGAAATACAGCGTGCCGGCAGACCTGACGATTATGACAGCGATGGAATACGCGGGCTATACGCTGAAAAGAGGATGCGGCTGCCGTCACGGATTCTGCGGCGCCTGCGCGACGATCTACAGGATCAAGGGCAAGAATGAGCTGAAGACATGCCTCGCCTGTCAGACACAGGTAGAAGAGGGAATGTATGTGGCAACTGTTCCGTTCTTCCCGACAGACAAGAGAACATATGACATTGAAGATATCAGACCGGAGCAGAGGATCATGATGGACCTGTATCCTGAGATCTACAGCTGCATCGGCTGCAACGCCTGCACAAAGGCATGTACTCAGGATCTGAACGTAATGCAGTACATTGCGTACGCGCAGCGCGGTGAATTTGAGAAATGCGCGGAAGAGTCGTTTGACTGTATCGGATGCGGATGCTGCTCCGTGAGATGTCCGGCAGAGATCTCACACCCGATGGTAGGCGTTCTGGCAAGAAGACTTACAGGTAAATATATCGCGCCTGAGTCCAGGCACCTGACAAACCGTGTGGAAGAGATACATCACGGCGATTATGACCGGCTCATTGAGCAGATCATGGAAAAGCCGATCGAAGAGATGCAGGAACTTTACAACAACAGAGAGATCGAGAAATAAGGAGGGAAGATCATGTTTACACCGGAAATGATGGAATCCGTAAAAAAAGTGGAGGCCACCAGAGCTGAGCGTCTGGGTGTGGAGCCGAGACGAATGACGGCGGATGAGAAAGATGCTCTCCTTAAGGAGTTCCATCCTGATTACAGGGAAGAAGCATTCGCGGAGATCAAGGTAGGACCGAACAAGGGACAGAAAGCACCGAAAGAACTGGTTCATCTGCTCCACTCCAACAGCCGTCTGCTCGCAGACAAGGTTGATATCAATAAAGTGGATTATGATGTTGACGTACTCGTTATCGGCGGCGGCGGCGCGGGCGCGTCTGCGGCGATCGAGGCGAACGAGGCGGGAGCAGACGTTATGATCGTGACGAAGCTCCGTATCGGCGACGCAAATACGATGATGGCAGAGGGCGGCATCCAGGCAGCGGACAAGGAGAACGACTCTCCGGTACAGCATTATCTGGACGCTTTCGGAGGCGGACACTTTGCCGCAAGACCGGAACTTCTGAGACGCCTTGTCATGGAGGCGCCGGACGCCATCAAATGGCTCAATGAACTGGGCGTTATGTTCGATAAAGATAAAGACGGAAGGATGATCACCACACACGGCGGCGGTACATCCAGAAAGAGGATGCATGCCTGCAAGGATTACTCCGGAGCAGAGATCATGCGTACTCTCCGCGATGAAGTATTAAACCGTCAGATCCCGGTTGCTGAGTTCACGGCCGCAGTGGAACTGATCAGGGATGACAGAGGACAGGTTGCGGGTGTTGTTCTTCAGAACCTGGAGACAGACGACTATCTCGTAGCAAAGGCAAAGACAGTCATCATCGCAACAGGCGGTGCAGGACGTATGCACTACCAGGGATTCCCTACATCCAACCACTACGGAGCAACAGCGGACGGGCTGATCCTCGGATACCGCCTGGGCGCGCCGCTCCTGTACCAGGATACGATCCAGTATCATCCGACAGGAGTTGCTTATCCGTCGCAGATCTTCGGAGCTCTCGTAACTGAGAAGGTTCGTTCCGTGGGAGCACAGCTTGTCAATGTTGACGGTGAAGCTTTCATGCACCCGCTTGAGACACGTGATGTTGCTGCGGCAGGGATCATCCGTGAGTGTACAGAGCGCGGAAAAGGAGTGACAAC
>CAZJRY010000094.1:0-9839 GCA_964548625.1 uncultured Mediterraneibacter sp. | reverse complement strand
GAACTGACGACCCCTTCATTACGAGTGAAGTGCTCTACCGACTGAGCTATTCCGGCACATGGTCCGTGCTTTAACGAACCTTAGCCATTATATCGCTTTTTATAATAAATTTCAACTGTTTTTTTACTGAACGGTCACTTTTTTCCAATCCCCGGCGTTACGTCCTTCTCTGATTTAACATTTACCGTGAGCTGGTTATACGGGATCTCGATTCCTTCCGCGTCGAAAGTCAGTTTGATCTGCTCCATCAGACGCCATCTTGTCGCCCAGTATTCCTCCGTCTTCACCCATGCCCTCATCCCGATCATCACGGCGCTGTCGCCCAGTGAATCCACAAATACCCTGATCTCCTCATCCTGTATCACGGTCGGATCGCTGTACAGCATACCTTCGATCAGCATCTTTGCTTTCTTCAGATCCGAATCATAGCCGATGCCAACTTTCAGGTCAAGCTGACGTTCCGGGCGCGCAGTCACATTTGTCAGGCTGTTGCTCGTCAGGATACTGTTTGGCACAACGACCGTCTGATTATCCACGGTTGCCAGTTTTGTATAAAAGATCTGAATCTCCTTTACCGTTCCTTCGATCCCCTCCTGTGTGACTACAATATAATCTCCGACCGCAAACGGCTTGAGGAGAAGGATCAGGATGCCGCCCGCAAAATTCGAGAGACTCCCCTGAAGCGCAAGACCGACCGCAACGCCGGCCGACGCGATCAGCGCCGCTATGGAGGATGACTCAATTCCGAAATTTGTCGCGATCATAAAGACCAGCAGTGCGTAGAGACCGAATTTCAACATGGAATCCACAAACTGCGCCACACCGGCATCCACATTCGTACGTTCAAAAGAACGACGCACAATTTTCCTGATCCATTTGATCACCTTGCTTCCCAAAAAGAAAAAAACGAGCGCAAGGATAACCTTGATCCCAAAGCCGATGATATTCGGTATGTTATCCTGTACAAGCTGAACAAACTGGTTCACTTCCTCCGCGGCTTCGTTTGTTGCGGCAACTGTCGAATCGATCACGTCGGTAACAGTTTCATCCGTCGTATTAGTCATGCCGGATGATACCGCCATAATATTTACACCTGTCTGCATGATATCATAATTCACTGACCAGCACCTCCATCCTTATTCCATGATGACCCCCTGAATTCCGCCCGATCATCTTCTATTTCTTTTAACGCAAGAAACGCGCACAGGTTTCCTCTTTTGTCTCCCATAGCCCGGTGGGAGTAAAGGATCCTGCTGTTGCAGTGTGTGCATACATTTGTCACGGCGATATGCTCCGGAGCGATCCCCGCTTCAAGGAAGATCAATTCGTTCGCTTTCCAGAGATCAAGCTGGTATTTACCGTCTGTCTTCTCATAGAAAAGATCTGTCCAGTATTTTTCGTCAAAACTTTCTCTAAATCTGTCGATCACGTCGGAACTGACTTCATAGCAGTCCATACAGACTGACGGTCCCACTGCCGCAAGAATATCCGCCGGATCAGACGAAAATTTTTCCTGCATGAGCTGCACGGTCTTTCGACCGATCTTCCCCACGGTTCCTCTCCATCCCGAGTGGCTCAGACCGATCACTTTGCGCACCGGATCGAGAAAATACAGCGGAACGCAGTCCGCATAGGAGGTCACAAGACAGATCCCGGGGATGTCGGTCACAAGACCGTCCATATCTGTATAATCCCGCTCTTTAACGATTCCCTTCCCCCTGTCTGCTTCCGTGACAACGCGCACATTTGTCGTATGGGTCTGCTTTGAAAGCACCATATCTTCACAACAGACTCCCAGTGATTTCCCGATACGGCGGAAATTTTCCATTACTGCCTCTTTATCGTCGCCCCGGTCAAAGCTCAGGTTCAGAGAAGAAAAGCAGCCCTCGCTGACTCCGCCCAGCCGGGTAGAAAACCCATGTTTCACCAGTCCCGTCTCTTCAAACAGCGGGTATGAAAGATAGGGCGTCTCTTTTTCCGCTTCGTCAAATATATGTTTCCCGTTTTGATAGTTCAGACCCAGACTCAAAACCGCACCTCACCTGTAAATGCATGCACCTACCCTGTAAATGCATTTTTAATATATGTTACTTTAATATCCTGCATACCGCCTTTTCCCTGAATTCCGATAACATCGAAACGGCAGGGCGTGCCTTCGAGATGATGATCCGCAAGATAATACATCGCGCAGCGGAAGATCACTTTCTGTTTTCTGGCGTCAACCGCTTCCAGCGGATCGCCCTTCCGCCCGTCAGCGCGGTACTTCACTTCGCAGAATATCACATATTCACCGTCTTTTGCAACAATATCGATCTCGCCCGACCTGCATCTGTAGTTATACTCAAGGATCTCATATCCCAGACGTTCCAGATACTGTCCTGCTGCCTGCTCGTAGTATGCGCCGGTCTTCCTTTTGTTTTTCTTCTCTTCTGCCCCCGCCATAACTGTTGATCAGCACTCCCTGTAATGACCGGGCACTCCCGGATTTATGAAACAAAATTCTTTATAAAGGTACGTCTGTGGATCGGCGTCGGTCCCAGCTTCCGGATCGCTTCAATATGTTCTTTCGAGCCATAGCCCTTATGCTTCGCGAATCCGTATCCCGGCAGCACTTCCTCATACTGTGCCATCAGCCGGTCCCTCGTTACTTTCGCGATGATACTCGCCGCCGCGATGGACACACTCTTTGCATCTCCCTTTATGATCGGCACCTGAGGGATCGTCATCTCCGGTATTGTCACGGCATCGTTCAGCAGGATATCGGGCTTCACTCCCAGTTCCGACACAGCCTTACGCATGGCCTCGTAAGTCGCCTGTAGGATATTGATCTCATCGATCCGGGCAGGGCCTGCCATTCCCACCCCCACCGCGACGGCCTTCTCCATGATCTCATCATAAAGCCGCTCACGTTTCACGGCGGACAGCTTCTTGGAATCATTGAGATAAAGGATCTCACAGTCTGCCGGAAGAATGACCGCCCCCGCGACTACGGGACCTGCCAGAGGACCTCTCCCCGCCTCGTCAATACCGCAGATAAACTTGCAGTCTTTGTACTTTTCTTCATACTTCCGCATTTCAGCGAGGCGTTCCCGTTCTTTCTGCAGGCTTCGTTCTTTCCTTTGATACATAAGAATTATATTCTGAACGCCCGATCGTTCGTCTGTACCATATTTCTCATACAGCGACGGCCACTCCGCCTCCTGCGCGCTTTCAAATTCAATCTTTACCTGTGTAATGCTCTTATTCATGCCTGATCACTCCAAACTCGCCGAGCGGCCAGATCCTTATCCACGCGCGGCCGATCAGCTCGTCCCTGTGGATCAGCCCCACATTCGCGGCACGGCTGTCCTGACTGTTATTGCGGTTATCGCCCAGTACAAAATATTCATCATCGCCAAGCGTGATCGGCTCTTCCGCGAGACCGGCATCCTCTATCACTTCATTTCCGTAATGCTCCTCAAGAGGCTGCCCGTTGATCCAGACAACGCCGTCCACGATCTGCACCGTCTCCCCCGGAAGGCCGATGATCCTCTTGATATAATATGTATTTTCCTCATACCGGTATGGAAATACAACGATGTCATAACGGCTCGGATCGCGGAAACGGTATGATATCTTATCCACTATGAGCTGATCTCCGTCAGAAAGCGTCGTTTCCATGGATGAACCGCTCACTTCCGTCCTCTGGCCCACGTATGTGATAACCAGATAGGACGCCGCCACAACAATAAAAATAAATACAAGCCAGCCTAGAAGTTCTTTTATAATGCCTTTCATATATGTCTGCCTTTCCTGCGCCTTATGCCTGAGGCGGTGTCTCGAGTGTGATCCTGCCGAGTCTGCCTCCCCGGAAATCATCCAGCAGGATCGCTGCCGCCTTCTCTGTATCAAATCCGCTGCCCCTTACAAGGCAGTGTCTGCTCTCTGCGATATTCGCAAGACACTCATATGCCTCCTGTACTTCCGGGATACTGTATTGATCTTCCAGCACACCCGGATAGGAATCCATGAGAAATTTCACCAGTTCTGCCGCGAGTTCCTCCGTCTGCAGGATTTCATCTTTAATGGAACCGATGAACGCAAGCTTCAGTCCGACTTCCTGATCTTCGAATTTCGGCCAGAGGATTCCCGGCGTATCGAGAAGTTCCACGCTCTTATTCAGGCGGATCCACTGCTTGCCTTTTGTCACGCCCGGTTTATTTCCGGTCTTTGCGCATGCCTTTCCCGCAAGCGCATTGATAAAAGTAGATTTTCCCACGTTGGGGATGCCGGCCACCATAGCCCGCACGGGACGGTTTAAGATTCCCCTTTTTCTGTCCCTTTCCGTCTTTTCTTTACAGGCTTCCTGAATCACTGACTGAATCGATTTGATCCCGCCGCCTTTCCTTGAATTTACTTTGACTGCGGAGTATCCTTTTTCTTTGAAATATGCCGCCCACCGGTCATTCAAACGGTCTTCCGCCAGATCGGCTTTGTTCAGCAGGATCAGGCGCGCCTTTCCCTTTCCCAGCTCGTCGATATCCGGATTTCTGCTGGAAAGCGGAACCCTTGCGTCCACCAGTTCAATGATCAGATCGATCAGTTTTATATTCTCCTGCATCATCCTCCGGGCTTTCGTCATATGTCCCGGATACCACTGAAAATGCATGTCTGTCCTCCTTTGATTCAGAATTATCTGCCGGTCCTGTACAGTTCCGGCCGGGCGTTACCCGATAAATCCGAAATTTTCCCCCGGACTCACAATAAACCATACTTCTCCGAAGATCTCATCCCTGTTCACCGCGCCGATGTCCGGCGATCTGCTGTCATCGCTTGCGGTATGGTTGTCTCCTATGATAAAATATTCGTCCTCGCCCAATTCAACCGCCTGTTCCGCCTCTCCTGCGTATTCGATATCAGATACATAGATATGGTCTGTCAGTTCTTCTCCGTTGATAAGCACTGTTCCATCCACGATCTGCACCGTCTCTCCCGGGAGACCGACAATCCGTTTCACGGAGAAATGTTCATCCTCCTCCCTGCGGAAAGCGATAATGTCTCCTCTGGCGGGATTCTTAATGTGATAGGAAGCCCGGTTGATCAACAGGACATCCCCGTTCTCAAGCACAGGGGACATGGAGTCGCCCGCCATACTTACTCTCTGTCCGAAAGCCGCCACCATGAAAACCGCCAGCATACAGACGATCAGAAGCTCTACGCCCCATATAACAATGTCTTTAGCGCCTGCTCTGCCCGTGCGCAGTTTCTCCTGCGCAAAATGCAGCGGTTTTTTCCCATTTTCGAAGCGAAGCCCGCCGCCGGATGGTACTCTTCCCGACCTGCGGGGTTTTGCCGGTTTTCTGTTATTACTGTTTTTCCTCTTTCTGCGGAAATCTAAACCCTGCATATTTCCTCCAGATCAGCCATACTGTGATCGACCGCCGAAGTCCGGGCAACCCCGGACTTCGACCCGTCGCAGTTACAAAAAGGGACAATATACAGTTCTGTAATTGTCCCTCACATGGTTACTATTTTACTAATTCTTTTACCTTTGCAGCTTTTCCGACACGTTTTCTCAGGTAGTTCAGTTTTGCTCTCCTTACTTTACCTCTGCGCACAACCTCTACCTTTTCAACATGCGGCGAATGAAGCGGCCATGTCTTCTCAACACCGATTCCGTTGGATGTCTTTCTTACTGTAAAAGTAGCTCTGGCTCCGCCGCCCTGTTTCTTCAGGACTGTTCCCTCAAATACCTGAATTCTCTCGCGGTTTCCTTCTTTGATCTTGGCATGTACTCTTACGGTATCTCCGACATGAAATTCCGGCACATTCTCTTTTAACTGCTCTGCTTCGATTTTCTTAATGATCTCATTCATTTTGTGTGACCTCCTTAATATTTGACGTTCTTAACACCATTCGTGCCAGAGGACCATCGCTCTTCTCTTCACAACTGTTGTATTCTATCATATTTCTACAGCATTTTCAAGTACTATTTTTTTCCAGCCATTCCCGGAACCATTTCTTCTCTTTCTCTGTAATCCCGCATTTCTCAAACAGGTCGGGTCTGCGCTCATATGTCCGGATAATAGACTGTTCCCGGCGCCATTTTTCTATGTTGGCGTGGTGCCCCGACAGCAGGACCGGCGGAACTTTTCTGCCATGCCATTCTTCCGGTCTGGAATACTGGGGATATTCCAGAAGATTGTCCTGAAGGGACTCGAATTCTGCTGACACATCGTTATGGAGCACGCCCGGCACCAGTCTTGATATGGCGTCCACTACAACCATCGCCGGAAGCTCTCCGCCGGTGAGCACATAGTCGCCGATAGAGACATAATCTGTCACGATCTCTTCCAGCACACGCTCGTCAATCCCCTCGTAATGACCGCAGAGCAGGATCAGATCCTCCTCCTGCGCGAAGCTCTCAGCCGTCTTCTGATCAAAGACACTGCCCTGGGGAGACAGATACACCGTCCGGAGACGTCTGCCCTCATCAACCCTGCGCGACCGGATCTTCTCCGCCACAGCCTCATGAGCCAGATATACCGGCTCTGCCTGCATGAGCATCCCGGCTCCGCCGCCGTACGGATAATCATCCACACTCTGGTGTTTGTTAAACGCGTAATCGCGGATGTTCACAGCCTCAATGGACAAATGTCCGGCGTTAACGGCACGCCCGATTATGCTTGTATTCAGGCCGTTCATCACCATCTCGGGGAACAAAGTCAGTATATGAAAATTCATCGTCATTCCCCCTCTTATACTAATCCGTCCAGCAGATGGATCTTCATGATCCTGTTCTCCACATCCACATCGCGGATACACTGCCTGATCGCGGGGACAAGCACTTCTCCGTGTTCATCTGAAGCAATGATATATACTTCATTCGCCCCCGTTTCCATGACATCTTTGAGGACGCCGAACCGCCCCTCTTCGGTATACACCTCCATGCCGATCAGATCTGCAATATAATACTCGTCGGCATCAAGCGCCACCGCATCTTCTCTGGCTACCAGAAGGGACTTTCCCTTGTATCTTTCTACATCATTTATATCATCAATGCCCTTAAACTTCACGATCACGAACTTCTTGAAGAACTTTACGGACTGGATTTCCAGTTCAATCCTCTCCTTGCCTGTATCAAGAAGCACTTTTTTTAAATTTTTATACCGGGCCGGATCATCCGTTGTCGGAAATACTTTTACTTCTCCCCGGATACCATGTGTAGAAGAAATCACTCCCACCTGAAGAAATTGTTCCATTTCTTCCGCTTCCTTTCTGTTTTCTGTCCTGTATTCAGGAAAAAGAAAGGGGGCAGGCTCTCCCTGCCGGAAGACTGTCCCTCTGTCTCTTGCGCCCCATATCTGTCAGACGATATCGACAACCACTCTTTTATCTTCTTTTGCCGCCGCTGCTTTTACCACAGAACGGAGGGCTTTCGCGATACGGCCCTGTTTGCCGATCACTTTCCCCATATCGCCGTCAGCGACGTGGAGCTCAAGCACTGTGGTACGCCCTTCCTGCTTCTCGTTTACAGAGACTTCCTCCGGATGGTCTACCAGCGCTTTTGCAATAACTTCAACTAATTCTTTCATCTTACGCGCACCTCCGCGAAGTCAAATTATTTTTCGATACCTGCTGCCTTGAAGATCTTTCCTACAACTTCTGTCGGCTGAGCGCCGTTATTGAGCCATTTCTTGGCTGCTTCTTCATCAACTTTGATCGCGCTCGGATCGCAGTTCGGATCATATGTTCCGATCTCCTCGATGAATCTTCCGTCTCTCGGGGACCTTGAATCAGCCACTACGATTCTATAAAAAGGAGCCTTCTTCTGTCCCATTCTTCTTAATCTGATTTTTACTGCCATTTCTTTCACCTCTTAAATTTATTTTTCTTATTGTTTGTTGCTTCTGCCGTCCGCACCGCCGCATACGCAGCCTGCTGCCTCCGGCATGATCTATGTGTTAAAAGGGAAACCTGAATCTGCCCCTTTTGCCACCTTTTCCGCCCATCATTCCGGGAAGTTTCTTCATCATTTTCCTTGATTCGTTGAACTGCTTCACCATACGGTTGACTTCGGCGATATCGACTCCGGCGCCCCGCGCGATGCGGTGCTTTCTCGATGGATTCAGCAGGTCCGGATTGCTCCGCTCTTCAGGGGTCATGGAATGGATCATCGCTTCCATCCTCGCCATCTTCTTTTCATTCTCCTCAGAATCAAGATCAGGTAGTTTACCCGCCTTTCCTCCGAGTCCTCCAAGCCCGGGCATCATACTCATGATGCCGGAAAGTCCGCCCATCTTGCGCATCTGTTCCATGCTGTCCAGATAATCGTTGAAATCAAACCGGGCTTTCTTCATTTTATCCGCCATCTTAATGGCTTTTTCTTCGTCAAGCTCTGCGCCGGCTTTCTCGATCAGGGTAAGCACATCACCCATGCCGAGGATGCGCGACGCCATTCTGTCCGGATAAAACTGCTCAAGGTCGGAGAGCTTTTCACCCATTCCGACATAGAGAATCGGACACCCTGTTACCGCCCTGATGGAGAGCGCGGCCCCGCCTCTCGTATCACCGTCCAGCTTGGTGACGATGACGCCGTCTATCCCGATCTTATCGTTAAAGGTTCCGGCCACATTTACCGCGTCCTGACCTGTCATGGCGTCCACAACAAGGATCGTCTGATGCACTTCAACCGCCTCTTTGATCTCCTGAAGTTCTGCCATCATGTCCTCATCAATGTGAAGCCGCCCGGCTGTATCGAGGATCACGATATTGTTGCCGTTCTTTGCCGCATGCTGCACGGCAGCTCTGGCAATATCCGCCGGCCGGTTCTTGTCTCCCATGGAAAATACTTCCACGCCCTGCTTCTCTCCATTGATCTGCAGCTGTTTGATCGCGGCGGGACGATAGACGTCACACGCCACAAGGAGCGGTTTCTTTCCTTTTAATTTAAACTTTCCCGCCAGCTTCGCAGTAGTCGTCGTCTTACCGGCACCCTGAAGACCGGCCATCATGATAACAGTCATGGCGCTTCCCGGCTGAAGCTTGATCTCCGTCGTCTCGGAACCCATCAGCCTGATCAGTTCTTCATTCACGATCTTGATCACCATCTGCCCCGGATTCAGTCCGTTCATCACGTCCTGTCCGACCGCGCGCTCCTGCACGTCTTTGATAAAGCCTTTCACTACTTTGAAATTCACGTCCGCCTCAAGAAGTGCCATCTTGACTTCCTTCAGCGCGGCTTTCACGTCGTCCTCCGTCAGCCTTCCCTTGCTGCGCAGGTTTCTGAATACATTCTGTAGTTTCTCAGTCAAACTGTCAAATGCCATTTATATTATCCCTCTATAATTCTCCAATGATCGCATCCGATATTTCCCGTATCCGGCTTACGATTTCTTCCGGATTCTTCTCTTTCTCCCACTCATCCAGGATTCCGTCAATCTGCCCGACCTTTTCCTTTACCGAGAGAAACCTTTCCACCAGATGAAGCTTTTCCTCATATCCCTCCAGCGCTTTCTGACAGCGCCGGATCAGATCATGCACGCCCTGCCTGCTGATCCCCGCGCTCTCCGCGATCTCGCTCAGGGAAAGATCATCGAGGATAAACTGTTCATAGACCTCTTTCTGGTGCGTGGTAAGAAGTTCACCGTAAAAATCATATAATAAAGCCTGTTCTAAAATCTTGTTCATTACAGTCACCTTGGACATCATACACGAAAGGTTTATAGTTGTCAAGGTTTTTTTCTTGACACTTCAAAAAGGGACAGGGCAAAGCTCGGTTGGGGACGTAGTGAAATCGTGTTTTACTACGTCCCCAACCGAGCTTTGCCCTGTCCCTTTTTATGCTTTCAATAATCTTT
>CAZJRY010000093.1:0-9908 GCA_964548625.1 uncultured Mediterraneibacter sp. | reverse complement strand
AGATGCTTGCCATGATCCCGGGGACTTCCCGTTCCGGAGCAACGATCGTGGGAGCCCTTATGATCGGCGTTTCCAGAAGCGTTGCGACGGAATATACTTTTTTCTTAGCGATTCCCGTCATGTTTGGCGCAAGTCTGCTCAAACTGATCAAGTTCGGGTTTGATTTTACGGTCATGCAGGCAGCCGTACTTCTCGTGGGAATGATAGTTTCGTTCGCGGTATCCGTTGTGGCGATCAAATTTCTGATAAGCTATATCCGAAAGAATGATTTTAAAGCATTCGGTTATTACAGGATCGCTCTCGGACTGATCGTATTCCTGTTCTTCGGAATCAGTGTGCTGCTTGGCTGAACGGTTCCCTGTTTTGCATAAATTTTTACATAGAGCTTGAAATTTCGGGTAAACATGCTAAACTTAATAAGATAATCTGCATGATTATACAAATTGAAAATCAGATGGAGGAATGGAATATGAAAAAGTTATTGGCGGCAGCTTTAACAGCGGCCCTTACCGCCGGAATGCTTGCGGGATGCGGCGGCAGCAGCGACAGTAATTCGGACTCTGACACGGACAGCGCCGTGACAGCCAAGGTAATTGATGTGGACCTTACAAGTGAAGAGTACGCGTTTGGTGTTGACAAGACACAGTCCGAACTTCTTGAACAGGTAAATACGTTTATTGCCGAGATCAAGGAGGACGGCACTCTGGATGAGATCTTTGATAAATACTTCGGCGACGGAGAACCGGAACAGATAGAGTCCGCGGAGCCGGACGAGTCAAAAGACCAGCTCGTAGTCGCTACAAACGCGGCGTTCGAGCCTTTCGAGTATATGGAAGGTGACAGTTATACAGGTATTGATATGGAGATCGCGGCGCTGCTTGCGGAGGAACTGGGAAAGGAACTCGTGATCCAGAACATGGATTTCGACGCAGTGTGCCTTTCGGTCGGACAGCAGAAATGTGATATCGCGATGGCCGGCCTTACAGTCAGCGAAGAGAGAAAAGAGTATGTGACATTCTCAGACACATATTATCAGGCGTCCCAGCGTCTGATCGTCCCGAGCGATGATACTACATTCGACGATATGACAGACGCGGATTCCATCGCCGCAGCGCTGGCTGAGCTGGACTCTTCCGTGAAGATCGGCGTACAGCAGGGAACGACAGGACAGAGCTATGTAGAAGGCAGCGAGGATCTCGGATTCCCCGGACTTGAGGCAACATGCCAGACATATAAGAGCGGATCTCTTGCAGTGCAGGATATGCTCAACGGAAATATCGATTATGTGATCATCGATGCGGCTCCGGCGGAGGCGATCACAGAAGCGATCAATGAAATGCAGTAAACAGGACTTTAATTCAGGAAGGAAAATACAGGCATCAGAGAAGAATGTCAGAGTTCATCGAAGATGCAGGCATTTTCCTTCTTTTGAGAAGGGACGGCAATGGGGAATTTCAGTCAGAAGATAAATAAATTCATAGAAATATTTATAGACCAGAACGGCTATGTGAGAGTAGTGGAAGGTCTGCAGAATACACTTCTCATCGCAGTGTGCGGTCTGATCATCGGTATTCTGATCGGTACGGTCATCGCGACCGTTAGGGTTCTGCCGAAATATAAAATGCTTTCGAGGGTGCTAAACGGGATCTGCAGTTTTTATGTGGCGCTGTTCCGGGGAACGCCTATGGTGGTTCAGCTTCTTGTATTTTACTACGTACTCTTGCCTCTTATCGGCTTGAATATCACCGGAGTGCAGGTGTCCATGCTCGTATTCGGGCTCAACAGCGGCGCCTACATATCCGAGATCATGAGGAGCGGCATCCAGTCCGTTGATCCCGGTCAGATGGAGGCGGGACGGGCAGTGGGATTGAGCTTCGGGGCGAGCATGATGAAGATCGTCATCCCGCAGGCGGTAAAGAATATTCTTCCCACACTGGGAAATGAGTTCATTTCCCTGATCAAAGAGACGTCGGTCGTGAGTTTCGTCGGCGCGGCGGATCTGTACGTTGCCTTTAACTATATCGGAACAAACAATTATGAGTTCATGGTGCCGTATCTGGTGATGGCGCTGATCTACATCGCACTTGTACTGGTGATAACCCTGCTCATAAAATTACTGGAAAGGAGCCTGAAGAAGAGTGATAGACGTAATTAACCTTAGGAAGAGCTTCGGTGATCTTGAGATCTTAAAGGGAATCAATATCACCGTCAACAAAGGCGATATCGTCGCGGTGCTCGGTCCGTCAGGTTCCGGTAAGAGCACGTTCCTGCGGTGCCTGAACTGCATGGAGGACCCTACATCGGGAAGTATCATTTTTAACGGCGTGGATATCGCCGATATGAAAGTGGATATCAATGTACACCGCCGTCATATGGGAATGGTATTCCAGCATTTTAATCTGTTCAATAATAAGACGGTGCTCCAGAACGTAATGATGGCCCCTGCCTATCTGCGGTGCAGGGATCTGAAAAAGGCGAAGCGGAAGAACCGGTTGATCCGTTTGAAAAATATATTCCGCAGTAAGAAAGAAGAGCTGATCCCGGTCACAACGACAAAGGAGCAGATCAGAAACGAGGCAAAGCGGCAGGCGCTTGACCTGCTGAAGCGTATCGGACTTGACGACAAAGCGGACGCTTATCCGTCCACTCTGTCCGGCGGACAGAAACAGAGAGTGGCGATCATCCGTTCCCTTGCCATGAACCCGGATGTGATCCTTTTTGACGAGCCGACATCGGCGCTGGATCCGGAGATGGTCGGCGAGGTGCTCGATCTGATGAAGAAGCTGGCGAAAGACGGTATGACTATGGTCGTCGTGACGCATGAGATGGGATTCGCAAGAGAGGTGGCTTCGAGAGTGATCTTTATGGATGACGGACAGATCCGTGAGGAAGCCCCGCCGGAGGAGTTCTTCGGGCATCCGAAGGATGAGAGACTCAAAGAGTTCCTGTCTAAAATCCTGTAATTTTATTTGCAGGGAGAGTGAATATACATGAATTATGAACGGATACAAAAGGCGTTCTTTATCGAACGCCCGAACCGTTTTATTGCATACGCGCGGTTAAACGGACACAAAGAGACGATCCATGTGAAAAATACAGGGCGCTGCGCGGAGCTGCTCGTTCCCGGAGCGCCGGTTTATATACAGGAGAGCGCCAATCCCGGGAGAAAGACAAAGTGGGATCTGATCGCGGTGGAGAAGGGGACACGTCTCATCAATATGGATTCCCAGATTCCGAATAAAGTTGTGCGGGAGTGGATCGAAGGCGGAGCTCTTTTTCAGGATGTGCGTCTGGTCCGCCCGGAGACGACATACGGGAATTCCAGGTTCGACCTGTATGTGGAAGCAGGGGAGCGCAGGATATTTATCGAAGTAAAAGGCGTCACGCTGGAGGAAGAGGGCGTGTGCCGTTTCCCGGACGCGCCCAGCAGCCGGGCGGTAAAGCATCTGGAAGAATTGATCCGGGCGAAGAAAGAAGGATACGAGACATATGTGTTCTTTGTGATCCAGATGAAGGATGTGCGGTATTTCACACCGAATACAGATACCCATCCGGCATTTGCGGAAACGCTGAAAAAGGCCGCGGCGGAAGGCGTGAAGCTTCTGGCCTATGACTGCGAAGTGACGCCGGACAGCATCGCGGTCCGCAGGCCGGTGGAGATCGTGCTGGAAAGTCCGAGACTGAAAGAAGCGGTAAAACCTCTTGTGGAATGGTTCCGGGAGAATAAGAGAGAACTGCCCTGGAGAGAGCGGATGGACGCCTACCGGGTATGGATATCCGAGATCATGCTCCAGCAGACGAGAGTGGAGGCAGTGAAGCCGTATTATGAACGTTTCCTGCGGGAACTGCCGGATATACAGGCGCTGGCAGAAGTCCCGGAGGACCGGCTCCTGAAATTGTGGGAAGGGCTGGGATATTATAACCGGGCGCGGAATCTGAAATATGCGGCCTGTCAGATCATGGATGAATATGGCGGAAAGTTCCCGGAGACATATGAAGAGATCCGTTCGCTGAAAGGGATCGGAAGCTATACGGCCGGCGCGATCGGCTCCTTTGTCTTTAATATCCCGAAGCCTGCTGTGGATGGAAATGTGCTGCGTGTTGTAAGCCGGATCACAGCGGATGATTCGGATATAGTGAAGGCCGGAACCAAAGCGAAAATCGAAAAAGAGATCGAAGAGGTGATCCCCCGCGGCGCGGCAGGCGATTTCAATCAAAGTCTGATCGAGCTGGGGGCGGTTGTGTGTCTGCCAAACGGGGAACCCCGGTGCGGCGAGTGTCCTGCCGCCCGGCTCTGTCTCGCCCATGAGCAGGGACGGGAGATGGAATTTCCGGTGAAAACGAAAGCAAAAGAACGGCGGATCGAGAAACGGACCGTTCTGCTTTTCCGGGATGAGGAAAAGGTGGCGATCAGGAAACGCCCGGCAAAAGGACTGCTCGCCGGAATGTACGAGTTCCCGAACAGGGAAGGATATATGGATCATGATGAAGTGGTCGAATACGGAAAATCCATGGGGCTTACGCCGATCCGCATCAGAAAACTGGGAAATGCAAAGCATATATTCAGTCATGTGGAGTGGCATATGACCGGATATGAAATCCTTATGGATGAGCTTGAGAAAAGCATGACAGCTGCGGATCGGGAGAAAAACGGTATCATTTTTGCAGGGATACGGCAGCTTCAGGAAGAATTTCCGATGCCTTCCGCATTTGAGTCATATATGCCAAAATAGAGCCTGCTCTGTTTTCTTGAAACCGTCAGATGCATATGGTACAATAATCTGGCAGAATAAACAGGAGAGTATCACAAAATGAGTGAAAAAGCATCTATTTCCAGACAGAGGCAGAAGTCACAGGAGACGCGGGAGAAGATATTTCAGGCGGCAAAACGGATCCTGCAGGAAAAAGGCTATGAGGAACTGTCTATTAAGAATATCTGCGAGGAGGCAGGCGTTTCAAACGGCAGTTTCTATCATCATTTCAAGACAAAGGATGATCTGCTGTCTTACTATATCGAGGATCAGCCGAAGATCGATCCGGATCTTCTCGAACTTCCGGACAGTGTCGCCGGAGTGAAGGAGGGGATTATCCGGGTATATATGAACTATGTCAAATACTGCCGGGAGCTGGGCGTAGAGTTTATGTCGGAATATTATGACACGAAGAACCAGGCGCTCAATGCGGCGATCCGGATGGAGCGTCCCTATCCTATCGTGACAGTGCAAAATTATGTGGAAAAAGCCGAGAAAGCAGGGATCGTGAGCCTAAACGTGAGTGTTGAGGAGTTTACGACAGATATCAGGATGATCGTGATCGGGAATGTTTTCGAGTGGTGTGTAAAGCATGGAGAGGCTGATTTTGAGGGCAACATGGCAAGATCACTCGGAAAATATCTGGACGCGGCACTTTGCAGGGGGTAAGATCGGAAGATATGGAATACCATTTTATTGTAAACCCCAAGGCCCGGTCGGGCAGGGGAGAGATGATATGGAGAATGCTTGAACCGGAACTCAAGAAAAGGAATGCCGACTTCTGCTGTCATATGACGGAGAAAAGGCGCTATGCACGGAAGATCGCCGCACAGATCACGGCGGACGGCCGGGAACACAGGATTGCGGTCCTGGGAGGAGACGGCACTGTGAATGAGGTTATTAACGGGATCAGAGAGCCGGGGAAAGTGACACTGGGATATATCCCTGTCGGTTCGGGCAATGATTTCGCGCGCGGTCTGAAAATACCGAAAGATCCGAAAAAAGCCATGGATATTATACTTGATCCCCGGAATATCCTGCATATGGACGTGGGAGAGCTGATGTCAAAAGGGCGGAAGAGGCGTTTCGCAGTGAGCGCGGGGATCGGATTTGACGCCGCGGTATGCCATGAGGTGTGCGTCTCAAAATGGAAAATCCTGCTGAACCGGATCGGACTGGGAAAACTGAGTTATGCGGCAGTGGCACTGGACCGGCTGAGAAAAGACCGCCCGGTGAAATTGACGGCAACATTTGCGGACGGTACAGAACAGACATTTGAGAGAGCGTATTTCGCGGCATTTATGAACCTGCCCTGCGAGGGCGGCGGATTTAAGTTCTGTCCGGAAGCGTCTCCGTCGGACGGGAAGCTGGATGTGATCATTGTACACGGCCTTTCCGTGCTGAAGATCCTGTGTCTGCTGCCGCTGGCTTTTTCGGGAAAACATACGGGATTTAAAGGTGTTACCATTATAAGGTGTACGGATGTACAGATCAGGACAGAGAATCCCCTTCCGCTGCATATGGACGGAGAACCGGGAT
Source organism: uncultured Mediterraneibacter sp. (assembly GCA_964548625.1). GTDB lineage: Bacteria > Bacillota > Clostridia > Lachnospirales > Lachnospiraceae > Mediterraneibacter. The sequence continues at coordinate 3,618 of CAZJRY010000093.1, read as the reverse complement.
TCCCGGGAAAAGAGGTTAAAGCTTCACTTATGAGAGAAAGGCTGAAAGTGATCACAGGATAAAGCCCGATCTGTCACAGCACACATCTGTTCTTAATTCGAAAGATTTGCTAAATGTTTTGTGAAGACAGTTGTTGACTGTTTTAAATCGTGCTATAATCGTTGCGGTTGAGAGAATATTATAAATAACTGACCGGGGAAGTGAAAACAGGAAAAACTGTATTTAAAGGGGCGTCATTTATGAAGCTGAAAAACAGATTTGCAGAACTGGTTAAGAAGTATAAACATGCATGGGTGTTTTTGTATATTTTTATTTATTTGCCGTGGTTTATATTCCTTGAGAAACATGTGACCACGCGTTACCATGTGATCCAGATCAGTCTGGATGAACATATTCCGTTCATAGAGTATTTTATCATTCCGTATCTGATGTGGTTTGTGTTTATCATCGCGGCGTTTCTGTATTTTTTCTTTACAGATGTACCGGGATTCTACAGGCTTGCCGGATTTATGTTTACCGGCATGACCGTATTTCTTATCATATGTACCATATTCCCGAACGGGCAGGATCTCCGACCGGTTGTCTTCGAGCGGGATAACATTTTCGTGGATATGGTGAGGACGCTTTATCGCGCGGATACATGTACGAATGTGTTCCCCAGCCTTCATGTATTTAATTCGCTGAGCGTATGCATAGCGGTGTGGGAGAGCGAAGCTCTCAGGAAGCACAAGTGGGTCTGTATCGGAACATATATGCTGGCGGGACTGATCATTCTCGCAACTGTGTTCCTGAAACAGCATTCCGTTCTGGATGTGGCAGGAGCCGGAGTAATGGCATATGTACTGTACCAGTTCGTATACTCGACGCAGAAGCGCCGTGTACCGAAGTATGCAGGCCAGAAGAGGCCGGTTCTTTGACAGCAAAAAATGATACCGGTGTATTGGCCGGTAATAAGTATTGGAATCAGGAGGAAGAAGAATGAAGAAGATCATGCTTACCGGGGACCGTCCCACGGGAAAACTTCACGTCGGACATTATGTGGGTTCTCTGAGACGCCGGGTAGAGCTTCAGAATACAGGAGATTTTGACGATATATTTATCATGATAGCAGACGCGCAGGCTCTGACTGACAATGCGGATAATCCGGAGAAAGTGCGTCAGAATATTATCGAGGTGGCTTTGGATTACCTTGCGTGCGGACTTGATCCTGAAAAATCGACTCTGCTGATCCAGTCCCAGATTCCGGAGCTGTGCGAGCTGTCGTTCTATTATATGAATCTTGTGACTGTGTCAAGGCTGCAGCGCAATCCTACAGTGAAATCAGAGATCCAGATGCGCAACTTCGAGGCGAGCATTCCGGTCGGCTTCTTTACCTATCCGATCAGCCAGGCAGCGGACATCACGGCGTTTAGGGCAACGGTCGTGCCTGTGGGCGAGGATCAGATGCCGATGCTGGAACAGACAAAAGAGATCGTACACAAGTTTAATTCTGTCTACGGGGAAACTCTTGTTGAGCCGAAGATCCTTCTTCCGGATAACGAGGCGTGTATGCGCCTTCCGGGAATCGACGGAAAGGCGAAGATGAGCAAGTCTCTCGGAAACTGTATCTATTTGTCAGAAGAACCGGAGGATATCAGGAAGAAAGTCTTCAGTATGTTTACGGACCCGACCCATATCCGTATCGAGGATCCGGGCAGGCTGGAAGGCAATACAGTGTTTACGTATCTGGACGCGTTCTGCAGACCGGAGTATTTCCCGGAGTTCCTTCCGGAGTACAATGGTCTTGACGAGCTCAAAGAGCACTACAAGAGAGGCGGTCTCGGCGATATGAAGGTGAAGCGCTTCCTGAACAATGTACTTCAGGCTGAGCTGGAGCCGATCCGCAAACGCAGGAAAGAGTGGCAGAAGTATATCCCGGCTGTGTATGAGATACTCAGAAAGGGCAGTGAAAAAGCGGAAAAGGTCGCTGCGGAGACATTGAAGGATGTGAAGGCCGCGATGAAGATCAATTACTTCGACGATGAGGAACTGATCAGGATGCAGTCGGCAAAATATACGGAAGAGTAATCATTTGACAGAAAATATATAGGTTTGTATCAGGCAGGGCAGAGCGCCCTGCCTGTTTATATGGGAAAACTGTCCGGTAGGCTCAGCATTTGTACGAGATAAAAGAATTCTTGGAAAAACAAAAAGAGCATTTCGCTTAGAAATGCCCTTTTCTACGTGCGATAGAAGATTCGAACTCCCGACCTTCTGGTCCGTAGCCAGACGCTCTATCCAGCTGAGCTAATCGCACATTTATTATCTACTGTTTCATTCACAGCAAAAATTATTATAGTATATTTTTTTATGCATGTCAATAATTTTTTTGAAAAATATTGCACTTGATCCTATTGACAAAGCTAGAATACCAGTGTACTATTTAACTATAACACTAGTACATAAAATATATAGATGGAACTGTATCTGTGAACACGGACTAACAGAGGAGGTATGTCATGGAATACAATACAGGCGCTCCGATCTATCTTCAGGTAATCAATGAGTTGAAGAAAAAGATGGTAAAAGGGGAGCTGAATCCCGGAGAGAAAATGCCGTCCAGTCGTGACCTGGCTGTGGAATACAAGGTCAACCAGAATACGGCTGCGCGGATATACCGGGAGATGGAAATGCAGGGCTTGTGTTTTACAAGACGCGGAATCGGAACTTTTGTGTCAGAGGAGGAGAGTATGTTTCGGGATTTAAAAGAAGAAATGGCGTCTGAGCTGTTGAAAAACTTTATGCATGAAATGAGCGGGCTCGGCTATAAGAAAGACGATATTATCGATCAGATCGCGGATTATAAGGAGGAGGGAGAAAATGATGCTTGAGTGCAGGGAACTGACAAAATGGTTCGGATCAAAGGCGGCAGTCGCTGATCTGACGCTGAATCTGGATAAAGGGAAAATCTACGGGCTGCTTGGCGCAAACGGAAGCGGCAAGACTACATGGATGAAGATGGTCGCAGGGCTTACAAAGCCGGGACGCGGGGAGATACTCTTTGAAGGACGTCCCATTGGCTGGCAGGATAAAGCGAAGATAGCATATATGGCCACGGAACCATTCTTTTATGACTTTATGAAAGCTGCTGATGTGGGTGAATATTACGAGGCATTTTTCGATGACTTTGACAGGAAAAAATATGTGGAAACGGTCAGGGCGATGGGACTGGAACCGGATATGAAAGTGAGAAACCTCTCCAGCGGTATGAGCGCGAAGCTGAAGCTTGCGGCTACGTTGGCGAGGAAGGCAGAACTATACCTTCTGGATGAGCCTCTGAACGGGATCGACTATAAGGCGCGGGAAGAAATCATCAGTCTGATCCTTGAGGAGGCGGACGGGGAAAATACATTTGTGATTTCAACGCATCTGCTGGAAGAAGTAGAAAGTTTTATTGAGTATGCGATCTTCATCAAAGACGGACATCTGGCAGATAAGGTGAATCTGGAGTCTGAACGGATGAAGAGCGGCAGGTCGCTCACAGAGCTGTATACAGATATTTTGTAAAAGGGTATTGAAATCAAATATTAATCAAGGAGGAATATAATCATGGGTAAATTGATCAAATATGAACTGAGA
>CAZJRY010000092.1:0-9910 GCA_964548625.1 uncultured Mediterraneibacter sp. | reverse complement strand
CAGTTCGATTCCGCCGTCCCACGGCTCCATCTCACTGTTTGGCGTCCGCCATATGAGCAGACTGGTATCACACCTTGTACAGATAGTTTTCGATTTCCCAGTCTGTCACCTGCATGCAGTATGCCTTGTACGCTTTTTTCTGCGCCTTAATGATCTTATGTGTCAGTTCTTTTCCGAGCACTTCCTGTATTAATTCATCTTTTTCCAGTTCTTCGACTGCCTCTTTGATCGTTCTTGGCAGTTCCTGTACGCCCAGCTCCGCGCGCCGCTCCGGCGTCATTTTCTGTATATTTTCGTCGATACAGTCCGGGGGCGTGATCCGGTTTTCAATACCGTCCAGACCGGCCATAAGAAGCACCGCCAGCGCCAGATACGGATTTGCCGTTGCGTCCGGGCTTCTCAGTTCGATCCTTGTGTTCTCTCCTCTTCCCGACGGCACACGGATCAGCGGTCCTCTCGTCTTTGAAGACCATCCCATGTATACCGGCGCTTCATATCCGGGCACAAACCGCTTATATGAATTAACCGTCGGATTGGTAATACAGGTGATCGCTTTCATGTGTTTCATCAGACCGCCGATGAAATAGTATCCCTCTTTACTCAGTCCGTTCGGATCCGTTTCACTCTGGAACGCGTTCACACCGCCGCGGCTTAAGGACAGATTGATATGCATGCCCGATCCGTAAGTCTCGATCTTCGGCTTCGGCATAAACGTCGCGTGAAGCCCGTGCCGTTTCGCGATCGTCTTTACCACCATCTTGAAAGTCATGAGATTATCAGCCGTCACCAGAGCCTCATCATACCGGAAATCGATCTCATGCTGCGCCGGCGCGATCTCATGATGGGACGAAGTGATCTCGAATCCCATCTCCTCCAGAGTAAGTACCATATCCCGTCTTGTATTCTCTCCCAGATCGACCGGTCCGATATCAAAATATCCGCCTCTCTCATGCGTAAGAGTTGTCGGGAGACCGTCATCATCCGTATGGAACAGGAAAAATTCACACTCCGGTCCCGCGTTGAGCGTATACCCGAGCTCTGCGGCATGCGCGATCGCCTTTTTCAGCACATATCTCGGATCTACTTCATAGGGCGTTCCGTCCGTCCGGTATACATCGCAGATCAGACGCGCCACCTTTCCCTGCTGCGGACGCCACGGGAAGATCTCGAACGTACTCAGATCCGGATAAAGATACATATCCGATTCATCCTCTCCGGAAAGCCCGTCAAGAGAAGAAACATCGAACATACAGCGGTTATCCAATGCTTTTTCAAGCTGGCTGACGGTCACAGCCATGTTTTTCATTGTCCCGAAGATATCTGTGAACTGAAGCCGGATGAAAGCGACATCCTCCTCTTCCACAAGCCGCAGGATATCCTCTCTTGTGTAATTATGCATAAAATGAAACCTCCTTTTCACTCAGATTCCGATAAGACGAAAAGGCGTTCTCCGCCTGTAGAAAACGCCCTTGTTCCGGCATTCATTATATATTCTGCGCCCTCAATTGTCAAATCATTCTTCGGCACTGCCGCCTTTGTTACAGCTTTCTCTTCATCCAGAAAAAGCCCCATCCCGGCATATCTACAGTCACGATCTCATCCGTGCCGCCGCTCAGGAGATTCGTGTACTCTGCTTTCTCCGGCATCCAGACTGTCTTCGGATAATCACTGAAATTAAACACTGCGTGCAGTTCTTCTCCGTCTGCCCTGCGGATGATCCATAGGATCGACTGATCACTGTAATCTTTCGTCCGAACCTCGGCATCCGCGTTAAATACAGGCTCGCTTCCGCGGATCTTTTCCAGCTTTCCGAGAGCATTGAAAATACGTCCCTGTACGCTGCTCATATCCTTGATATTGTCCGCCAGATCCCAGTTGAATTTCCCTCTGTGGATATAGCGGGAATCCGGAGCTTTCTCGGGATCATCTTTGTATGTATAATCATTGACCTGCCCGATTTCGTCTCCGCTGTAGAGCATCGGGATACCCGACTGGGTAAACATATATGCATGGAGCATCACATCTTTTGTGATCGCCCAGTCCGTCTTTTCCCGATCCTGCTCGAATCCGGCGCTCTCGACGCCGCACATGGACGCGGTAGTCGCGCAGAATCTCGCGTCTTTAGTCACCGGATCCTCATTGTAGAGTTCACCGCGGCTGACACTTCCCTCTGTCCTGCCCTGAAAATAGTCATTCAGATATTTCTTGTGGGGCACTTCCTCCATGCCCCATGCTTTCAGAGTGTCATAATCCAGCCCCCAGCCGATGTCGTCATGACATCTCAGATAATTGAGGAATGTATATTCTCTCGGAAGTGAGCACACGATATCCATCTGTTTTCTGAGCAGCCGGATATCCCTTGTCGCAACTGTATGCCATGTCGTAGCCATCGTGGTCACGTTGTAGAGCATGTGGCACTCCGGCTTCTCGACCGTGCCGAAATACGGCGCCACTTTATCCGGTTCCATGACAACCTCGCCGAGCAGCACGATCCCCGGACACACGATCTCGCCGATCATGCGCATCATGCGGACAATCGTGTGTACCTGAGACAGATTCCTGCAGTTTGTTCCCAGCTCTTTCCAGATATACGGTACAGCGTCGATACGGATAATATCCATACCCTGATTCGCCAGATAGAGGAAATTGTACATCATCTCATTGAACACCCGCGGATTGCTGTAGTTCAGATCCCACTGGTACGGATAGAACGTCGTCATCACATAGTGTCCGAGTTCCGGCAGATAAGTAAAGTTGCCCGGCGCCGTCGTCGGGAATACCTGCGGGACCGTCTTCTCATACTCCTGCGGAATGGACGGATCTGCGTAGAAGAAGTAGCGGCTCATGTATTCGCCGTCTCCCTGACGGGCTTTTTTCGCCCACTCGTGATCCTCCGACGTGTGGTTCATGACAAAATCCATGCACAGGCTGATCCCTTTCTCGTGGCACTTTTCCGCAAGTTCTGCCAGATCATCCATGGTTCCGAGTTCCGGCTTCACCCTGCGGAAATCAGCTACCGCGTATCCGCCGTCGGAACGCCCTTTCGGCGAATCAAGGAACGGCATCAGATGGATATAGTTGACATTACATTTTTCAATATAAGGAAGTTTTTCCCGCACGCCCTTGATATTTCCGGCAAAGTTGTCAATATACATCATCATGCCGAGCATATCGCGCTTACGGTACCATTCGCCCTCGGCTTCACGACCGGCATCGAGCTTTTTCAGTTTTCCGCTGCGCTCGTCATAGAAACGTTTCATCTGACCGCACAGCTCCGCGAACATATCGTCGTTGCCGTACAGCTCCATATAGAGCCAGCGCAGCTCGTCATGATGACGTGCCAGCCTCTCCGCGAAGATTCTGTCTTCTTCCTCTTTTCTCTTCACTGCCGCCGTTTTCGTATCCGCGGCGGCTTTTACATTTGACGCCGCCTTTGGTCCTGCCGCTTTATTTTTCCTGACAGTCCTTTGTCTCTTTGCCATGAATCTGTCCCCCGTATCTTAGTCTGCCTGCACAAAATGCCACCGGTATGCCTGATATTCTCCATTGAGTACCGGCTTGGGCACGCCGGATTCCCTGAGCGCCGTACTGTTGTACAGTTTTCCGGTTGTTGTCTCACGGTACATTGTATTTTCTTTCAGTCCCCTGACTTTGATATAATCTACCGTCATATTGGCGTGTTTTCTTATGCCGACTGCCTGAACAAGCGCTTCTCTCCGGTCTTCTGACACAAACTCCCACGCCCCCTGATTGTCTGTCTGGGGATTTGTGAGTCGATAGTAGAGTCCTCTCTGGACCAGCGCGGCATACTCTTTGTACTCCGCGATCTGGCGCCGGATCTCCTCCTTTTCCTCCTCACCCAGCTCATTCAGGTTCAGCTCGTATCCGAATGTTCCGGCAAGCGCCACGGTCCCGCGCGTCTTCATCGGCGTCATTCTTCCGGTCTGATGATTCGGCGAAGCGGATACATGGGCTCCCACACAGGAAGCCGGATAGATGAACGACGTCCCGTACTGGATCTCCAGCCTGTCGATCGCATCCGTATTATCACTGCACCAGATCTGGGGCGTATAGTACAGCATTCCCGCGTCAAAACGTCCGCCGCCGCCGCTGCAGCCTTCGATCAGGATGTCCGGATACCGGGTTACAAGACGCTCGAGGAAATCGTAGAGTCCCAGCACATAATCGTGCAGTACGCGTCCCTGACTGTCCGCTGTCGCGGAATAGACGTCCGCAAGGCTGCGGTTCATATCCCATTTAATATATTCCACATTTCCCTGATCAAGTACAGAACATATCTGCTCATATATATAATCTACCACTTCTTTTCTTGAGAAATCCAGTACCAGTTGATATCTGGAACGGTTCGGCCTGCGTCCCGGTATCACAAACGCCCAGTCCGGATGCTCCCTGTAAAGGTCGCTGTCCTCATTCACCATCTCGGGTTCGATCCAGATACCGAATTTCAGCCCCATATCATTGATCTTCCCGATCAGCTCTCCCAGTGTGCATCCGAGCTTTTCTTCATTAACTTTCCAGTCGCCGAGCCCCCGGAGATCACCGTCCCGCTGTCCGAACCAACCGTCATCCAGCACAAACATCTCTATCCCGAGTTTTGCCGCTTCTGACGCCAGTTTAAGAAGAGACTCGCCCGTGAAATCAAAATAGGACGCCTCCCAGCTGTTCAACAGGATCGGTCTTACAGTTTCCTTATATTTTCCCCTGCACAGGTGCGTCCGCATACAGCGGTGCAGATTCTGGGAAAGTTTCGCCAGTCCTTCGGAAGAATAGCTCATAATAACCTCCGGAGACTGCAGCTCTTTACCGGCGTCGAGCGGATATGCGAACTGTTCTTCGGAAAATCCCATAAGAAGCCTTGTCTGAGAATACTGATCCATCCCTGCCTCGCTCTGAAAACCGCCGCTGTATACAAACGCCATTGCGTAGCATCCGCCCGCGTCTTCCGTTGTCTCATGTTCCGCCATGATAACAGCCGGATTATACTGATGGCTGGAAGTTCCCCTCAGGCTGCCGATCTTGTGAACGCCATGTCCTACCGGCATTCTCTGCATATTTCTCTCCATGGCATGGCGCCCGTAGAATGTAATAAAATCATACTGTCCGCCCACCATATCCAGACATGCGGGAGCCAGCTTCTTCACGGAAATGTGTCCGCTGCCCGCATTTACGATCCGGACACTCCTTGTAATGATATCATAGGCAGGCAGCACTCCGTAGAGCAGCACTGCCTTTACTCCCGTCACCCGATCCGCAAGCACCACTTCAAGGGTCTGCGCCTCATCGTCATCCGCGTAGACTGCCGGAAGTCCGTCCAGAGAATATTTCCCGTCCCTTATGCTATAACTCTCATATCGGAAATCACTGCAGTAAGTCTGATCCGTATTCTTTATGATGCACGCAGGAGTACGGTAATCCCCCGTTCCGAGAGAAGGGAACTCCTGCGGCAGCGAATCCATTGAGTAAGTCCTGTCATTTCCCGTGTCGTACGGATTGCCGGAAAAACCTCTGTCATAATATGTAAGCAGATAATCCATACATCCTTCCGCTGTTTTTCCGTAATACAGGTGAAGCAGAAATCCATATTTATCGACCTGCATCTGGTATGTCGTGTTCTCCGTATGCAAAGTGAAGGTCTTCTGCATCTCGTCAAATACTATGCTCATAATCTGTCTCTCCTGATTTCTGAATATTAACTGAAAAGTATCCTTATTTCACAGCGCCGTTTACCACGCCGTTGATGATCTGTTTCTGGCAGATCACATAGAATATGATGATCGGGATCAGCGCCAGCAGATAAGACGCGAACGCCAGATTGTAGTTCGTACCGAACTGTGTCTGGAACGTCAGTTGTGCCAGAGGCAGTGTATTTGATCCCTTACCGGACATAATGATAAGCGGCGTCATAACATCGTTCCATACCGCAAGTGCCGTAATAACGGCAACTGTCGCGTGCATCGGCTTCATGACCGGAAAGATGATCTTCCAGAATGTCCCCCATGTGCCGGCTCCGTCCACTCTCGCCGCTTCTTCAAGCGCGATCGGGATATTCACAAGATATCCTGTATAGAGAAGCAGGTTCATCGGCATATAGAATACCACATAAAGGAGAATAACGCCAGCCCAATTATCAAGATGCATCTCCGCTGTCTGTTTTGCCAGAGGCATCATCAGGATCGCGAACGGCACAAACATACCGCTTACAATGAAAAGATAGATGAAATTGTACACTTTGCTGCGCGCTTTATTTCTTCCCACTGCAAATCCCATCAGAGAGTGGAGCACAATACTCAGGACAACTGTGACAACCGTCACCATAAGGCTGTTGCCGAGCGACTGCCAGAAATCCGTCACCTCCATAGCCTCCGCGAAATTGCTCAGGCTCCATGTCTCGGGCAGTGACAGGATTCCCGCGATACTGTTGGTCATCTCAGAAGGCTGTTTAAATGCGATCACGATCGTCATATACAGAGGAAATATCACCGTGATCAGTCCGATAAATAACAGGATCGTGACAGGCCAGTTTACTTTTTCTTTTACTTTGATCGTCCTATTCATTATAACTGTTCCTCCTTCTTTCCCGAAATTGTCATCTGCGCCACTGAGATCGCTACGATCACAATAAAGAATACAACTGCGTTGGCGCTCTGATATCCAAAGCTGCCTCCCGACAGACCATTATTGTAGATCAGATAGGATATCGACTCCGTACTCTGTTCCGGACCGCCGCTTGTCATAGCCACGATCTGATCGAACACCATCAGGAAGTTCTTCACGCACAGGACCATATTAATTGTAAAGAACGGAATGATCAGCGGAAAAGTCAGGAATCTGAACTTCTTCCAGCCTGTAGCCCCGTCCAGATCGCCCGCCTCATACACATCCTCCGGCACTGTCTGCAGACCGGCAATGTAGATGATCGTATTCATTGCGATCGACTGCCACGCGCACACGATAACAATGGCAAACCACGCCGTCTTACTGCTTGAAAGCATACTGGTGCTGAGCGCGTCGATCCCAAGCACGCTTCCTATGCCGGGAAGGATATATGTAAAGAAATACTGGAAAATATATCCTACTACGAGTGCTCCCAATACATTCGGCACGAAGTAAAACGCCCGCAGGAATGTCTTGCCTTTGATCTTGCTGTTCAGCCCAAGCGCAAGGATCAGGCTGACTACATTTGTAATGATCGTAGCCACGATCGCCAGTTTGATCGTAAACAGATAAGAACCGCCGACCCTTGAGTCTGTAAACAAGTCCATATAGTTTCTGAATCCTACCCAGTCATAGCTTCCGAATCCTTTAAAATTCGTAAAACTGTAGATCACGCCGCGGATCAGCGGCACCGTGTTAAAGCAGACGAACAATGCAAGGATCGGTATGGTGATCAGCATATAAGTCCGCTTACTGTTATTCATTTTTTTCATTTCACCCCACTCCTTTCTTACTCAGAGGCGCCGTTTTCTTCTTCATATTCCTGAACTTCACGAATGATATCCCTGTTGTATCTCTGCCAGTTCGTATCAAACGTGCTGAGGAAATCATCTGCATCCTGATTGATAATGAAGGTCTGGATCAGCGCGTCTGCCGACATTTCCGAAGGATAATAATGATCCTGATAATCCGTCATGTTTCCGGATTCTATAAACTCAAGCATTCCGTCAAGCTGAGGAGCCAGTTCGAAATCGCCGGTTTTACAGGGAACCGCGTTCTGATCGTCGATATATGCCTGAAGGTTCTCATCATCGAGCAGGAAATCGATCACCTCATATGCCGCCTCTTTATTCTCGCATGCTTCTGTCACGCAGAACATAAGGTCAACTCCCGAGTTAAGCGTATTCTGTGAAACATCGTTGCTGGCAGGCATTGCGAATGAATCAATGTTCATATCAGGATTTACAGACAAGATCTGCGGCACCGCATAACTTCCGATCGGATACATCGCCGATTCGCCGTTCGCAAACGCGGTGCACGCGTCATTATATCCGTAAGCGATCGGATCGTCCGGTCCGTAACTTACAAGCTGCAGCAATTTCTCCGCTGTCTCCTGATACTCCTCGCTGAATGTCGTCTCACCGGCATTGACCTGCTGACATGTGTCATCCGGCGCAAGGCAGACCGCCAGAGCATTCCACGGCGCCAGACAGGTCCATGTATCACGGAATCCGTAATAGAACGGAAGAATTCCTTCGGCCTGTATCTCTTCGCAGAGCTCGATGAGTTCATCCCACGTCTCCGGGATCTCCCAGCCATACTCCTCAAACATATCCTTGTTGTACAGGATCCCCGCCGCGTTTGCCACATATGGCACACCGTATATGCCCTCTGTCGGAACAATCTCAAGATTCTCGAGGATATCGATATACGCTTCATTGATATCCTCAAGCCCTTCATAGTCTGAGACGTCCGCAAGGATCTCGGCGTCTACATAATAAGAATAGTTGATATCCCCCCCTATTCCGATAATGTCCGGATAATCCTCACGGATAAATCTGGTCCTCATGATCGTGGTGGCGTCGTTCGGCGAACTGATGGTCAGCTTTATATCGTCATGCGTCGCATTAAACGCCTCCTCCACCTGTTCAAAATACGCTGCAGCCTCCGGTTTATACTGCAGGATCTCAATCTCTGTCACTTCGCTGTCCGAATCCGATCCGCAACCCGGAAGAATCACTGCCGCGAGCATAGACACCGCAAGCACCACACTGATCGCATTCTTCTTTTTCATAATTGTTTCAGCTCCTTCCTTTTCGTTTTTTTATTTCTGAGAACATTATAATATTATTAACAATTTCTAAAATATCAGGATTCTTCGAGTTTTATATCAAAATGCAACTTATATTCCATTTTTGATAAGTCCGGTCGCATTTTGAAATATTTTAGTTTATAATCGTTTTAGAGACAGATTTATCGCTGTCTGAACCGACAGACAGCGTGTACTCAGACCGAAAGGAGGAACTCCTTATGAGCGATCCTGTATTTACCGTATTTCCAAATGAAAACTTTGTCGATCTGTGCCTGTATCAGTTCGGAAGGGAACAGTGCCCGTCTGCCTACGCTTTCGGACCGGCCACGAGAAATCACTATCTTTTTCACTATGTCTTATCCGGCACCGGAAGACTGATCGCCGATGATTCAAAGGGAAAGTCGCACGAATATCAGATCCGCAGCGGTCAGGGATTTATGATCTTTCCGCGACAGATCACAACCTATATTGCCGATGAAAAAATCCCGTGGGAATACACATGGCTGGAATTTGACGGAATGCGCGCGAGAGAAATAATCGAAACAGCGGGAATGAGTCCGGATCACCCGGTCTACCACGCTTCACATAAGGACCTTCGGGAAAGTATGGCTGAAGAGATGACGTATATATCGGATCATGGAGACGCTTCTTCTTTTCATCTGATCGGGCATCTGTATCTTTTTGTGGATTACCTCGCCCGTTCGTCCGCATCCTCACAGCTCGCCGCCAGCGGTAAAATGCGGGATTTCTATATTAAAGAAGCGTTGAACTATATAGAACAGAATTTTCAAAATGATATTACCATAGAAGGGATCGCTGAGTTCTGCGGACTGAACCGGACCTACTTCGGCCGTATCTTCAAACAGACCACGGGAAAATCGCCTCAGCAGTTCCTGCTCAATTACCGTATAACAAAGGCTGCCGAACTGCTGAAACTGACAGCACTGCCGATCAGTGACATCGGCAATGCTGTTGGATATCCCAATCAACTGCACTTCTCAAGAGCATTTAAGAATGTATATGGAGTGTCGCCCAGAGAATGGCGAATCAAGAATCAGACCATGCGGTAAAATGGGATGAAATCAACTTTTATCCGCGGATCAGCGCTTCAACTTCATCCCTCTCCGGCATGGAACGGATCGC
>CAZJRY010000091.1:0-9913 GCA_964548625.1 uncultured Mediterraneibacter sp. | reverse complement strand
TAGAGCACTTGACTTTTAATCAAGTTGTCCGGGGTTCGAATCCCCGCACGCTCAGTAAAATTGAACTGGAAACCGAGGAAGTTATTTCCCCGGTTGTTTTTATTTGCGGAATATTTTTATTAAGCCCTGTAAGCGCGTATAAAGGAGTAATAAAAAAGCCGGACATTTACCGGCTGAGATAAGAGAAAATGTATATAAAAAAGCATTACTGCTTTGATTGTCTATAATATAACTTTCAGATGTGAGAAATATGTGTTGAACATATAAATAACATGTAAAAAATGATAAAATATGTAGTAACTTAAAATAACGACGTGTAACGGGACTATTTACGCTATATACGGAGCAGGTCATGATAATATGGAATATTTATATGATAAACTGAAAAAACTGGAAAAATCGGACGCTTACGCCTTCCATATGCCGGGGCATAAGCGCAACGGCTCGCTCACCGGCGCTGATCTTCCTTATGGGATCGATATTACGGAGATTGACGGATTTGACGATCTCCATCATGCGGATGACATATTAAAGGGGGCACAGGAACGTGCCGCGGAAGTATGGCACGCCGATGAGAGCCACTATCTGATCAACGGAAGCACAGTCGGGCTTATCAGCGCAATACTCGGATGCACATGCCGGGGAGACAGGATATTGATGGCGCGCAACTGCCATAAATCTGTTTACAATGCCGTATTTCTGAATGGACTGCGTCCTGTGTATCTCTATCCTCAGATGCTTTCTTCCGGAGGAAAGGAAGAGGGAGATATAAACGGACCTGTTACTTCATCACAGGTAGAGCAGGCTCTTGAAAGAAATCCGGATATAAGGGCTGTGATCATTACTTCTCCTACATATGATGGCGTTGTTTCGGATGTTCGCGGGATTGCAGAGTGTGTCCACAAGAAAGGGATTCCACTGATCCTAGACGAAGCGCACGGAGCTCATTTCGGATTTCATCCGTATTTTCCGGAGAACGGAAACATGCTTGGATCAGATATTGTGATCCATAGTCTGCACAAATCGCTCCCTTCACTTACCCAGACAGCCCTTTTGCACATGAACGGCACAATTGCGGACAGAGACAGAGTGCGTATGTACCTTGATATACTGCAGTCCAGCAGTCCGTCCTACGTGCTTATGTCATCGATGGATGAGTGTGTAAGACTTCTGGAAGAGAAGAGGAAAGAGGTGTTTGCCGGATATGTGCAGATGCTGCGGAGAATAAGGGGACAATTGAAGGATATGAAAAATCTGAGGTTATGGGAGAGCGCTGACTATGACCGTTCCAAGATACTGATATCTACTGCAGGATGCGCGATGCAGGATGGAGAAATAAAAAAATATACCGGAAAACAATTATATGATGAAATGAGAAAAAAATATTTACTTCAACTTGAAATGTCCGCTCCGGGTTACGCAATTGCCATGATAGCTCCGGGGGATACAGAAAGCGGAATGCGCAGACTGGTTGATACTCTATTAAAAATTGATTCAGAACTTGCAGAATATAAGGAAAATAAATCTTTTTATTCAAAATCCGTAAAAAATAGGATGAAATTACGTGCAAACATTCAGGTGTATTCAAGCGAAGAAATTAATAAGTTTCCAAATAAAAGAAAAAAAGTCTTGTTTGAAGCTTGCGCCGGCTATATTTCTACGGAATATGCATATATCTATCCTCCGGGGATACCATTGATCGTACCGGGAGAACAGATATCAGAAAACACAATGAGACAGATCGCAGAATATCGGGAAGCAGGGTTTGATATTCGGGGAGTACATGAAACAGGCAGCATTGAGGTACTGGATAATGGGTAAAATTTATTATGTAATGGGCAAGAGTTCATCAGGAAAGGATACAATATATAAAAAATTGCTGGAGAGACATCCGGAGTTCCATACAATAGTTCCATATACGACACGGCCGATCCGCGAGGGGGAGCACAATGGAATTGAATATTATTTTATAGATGAGAAACGTTTAAATGAGATGCGGACAGCCGGCCAGATTATAGAGATACGCTCCTACAATACAAAATGCGGGATTTGGACATATTTTACCGCTGACGACGGACAGATTGATCTGGAGCGCTGTGATTATCTTGTAATCGGGACTTTGGTTTCCTATGAGGCGATGAAGCAATATTTCGGTGAGAGCGCGCTTGTGCCGATTTATATTGAAGTTGAGGACGGAGAACGTCTTACCCGTGCTCTGGAGCGTGAAAAGGAACAGCTCGTTCCCAGATATGCGGAGATGTGCAGGCGTTTTCTGGCGGATGAGGCAGATTTTTCAGAGGAAAATCTCCGGCGCGCAAAGATCACTTACAGATTTGAAAATGCAGATCTTTCGGAATGTCTGACAAAAATTGAAAATTATATTGGACTATAACTTCATCTGAGAATGTGTTATACTAATAAACAAGTCTATGAAAAAATAATATACGGCAGGTGATAAGATGAGTGGTTTCAAAGATGTGGTCGGCCACAAAAACATAATCAAATATATACAGAATGCAATAACGGCAGACGCGGTCTCTCATGCATATATCCTGAATGGAGAGAGAGGCTCGGGCAAGAAGCTGCTCGCAAATCTTTTTGCCATGAGTATGCAGTGCCTGGAGCGGGATGAGGACGGAGACGCCTGCGGGAAGTGCCGGTCATGCAGGCAGGCGATGAGCGGCAATCATCCGGATATTATCCGCGTAACACATGAAAAACCGAACACGATCAGTGTAGATGATATCCGTGTGCAGGTGAATGATGATATTGCGATCAGACCTTACAGCAGCAGGTATAAAATCTATATTATCGCAGATGCGGACATGATGACCGTACAGGCTCAGAATGCGCTGCTTAAGACGATTGAGGAGCCGCCGGAGTATGCGGTGATCATGCTGCTTACGGAGAAAGCGGAGGTACTCCTTCCGACGATCCGGTCAAGGTGCGTTATGATGAAGCTCCGCAATATCAAGGATCAGCTTGTGAAGAAATATCTGATGGAACAGCTTGAAGTTCCGGATTATAAAGCTGATATATGTGTGGCGTTCGCACAGGGAAACATGGGTAAGGCTATTATGCTGGCTCATTCTGAATATTTCAATGAGATCAAAGAAGAGGCAATCCACCTTCTCAGGAATATTGACAGTATGACGGTTCCGGAGCTTACGGAAGCAGTAAAACGGTGTATGACGTATAAACTTGAGATCAACGACTATCTTGATATCATTGCGATCTGGTACAGGGATGTACTCATATACAAAGCGACGAAGAACGTGGACAGAGTTGTATTTTCCGATCAGATGAAATATGTCAAAGAACGCGCGAGAAGGAGTTCGTATGAGGGGATAGAGAACATACTGACTGCACTGGAAAAGGCAAAGGAAAGAATGAAAGCCAACGTCAATTTTGAGCTGGTGATGGAGCTGCTTTTGCTGACGATAAAGGAGAATTGACAGGATGATAAAAGTAATAGGGGTCAGATTCAGGACAGCAGGAAAGATTTATTTCTTTGCGCCGGGGAAATTCGAGATAAAGAAGGGAGACAATGTCATCGTTGAGACCGCCCGCGGTGTAGAATTCGGACGGGTTGTAAGCGGTCCGAAAGATGTGGAAGACGAGAAAGTGGTACAGCCGCTGAAGCCGGTGATAAGGATGGCGTCCGCTAAGGACCGGAGAACGGTCGAAAAAAATAAACAGAAAGAAAAAGAAGCGTTTAAGATCTGCCTTGAGAAGATCCGTAAGCATGATCTGGAGATGAAGCTGATCGATGTTGAGTATACTTTTGATGGAAATAAGATATTATTTTACTTTACAGCTGACGGAAGAATCGATTTTCGAGAGCTTGTAAAGGATCTTGCGGCAGTATTCAGGACAAGGATTGAACTTCGCCAAATCGGTGTGAGAGATGAGACAAAGATCCGCGGAGGAATCGGAATCTGCGGGAGACCGCTGTGCTGCAGCACATATCTGACAGAATTTTCGGCAGTATCGATCAAGATGGCGAAAGAACAGAACCTTTCGTTGAACCCGACGAAAATATCAGGTGTGTGCGGAAGGCTTATGTGCTGCCTTACAAATGAGGAAGAGACATACGAGGTACTGAACAGTCAGCTTCCGTCGGTGGGCGATACTGTCACGACGAAAGACGGACTGAACGGTACGGTGCAGTCTTTGAGTGTCCTGCGGAAACTGGTGAAAGTAGTGGTCAATCTCGATGATGATGAGAAAGAGATCAGGGAATACCCGGCGGAGGAACTGAAGTTTAAACCACGTAAGAAAAAGAAAAAAGTTTCAAAAGAAGAGATGAAGAAACTGGCGTCATTGGAAAAAGGACAAGGAGCGTCAAAGTTAGATGACAAATAACAGGAGAACAGATCTGTTAAAACCGGGAGAACGTCTGGATGACCTGCAGATCGGCGGGCTTGAACTGATCCAGAATCCGGAGGGATTTTGTTTTGGTGTAGATGCCGTCTATCTGTCAGACTTTGCAAAAGTCAAACCGGAGGAGACCGTGCTCGATCTGGGGACAGGAAACGGAGTTATTCCGATCCTGCTATCGGCAAAAACCGGCGGGAAAAAGTTTACCGGACTCGAGATTCAGGAATCTGCGGCAGATATGGCAAGAAGGAGCGTGGCATACAATCATCTGGAAGAGCGGATCGATATTGTGACCGGAGATATCAAAGAGGCGGCGGAGATATTTAAGTCTGCCTTTTTTGATGTCATCATAACAAATCCCCCGTATATGCTCTCACAGCACGGCCTGCGGAATACAGATATTGCAAAAGCGATTGCAAGGCATGAGATCCTCTGTACACTGGACGATATTCTAAGGGCGGGTATGAGACTTCTGCAGGATAAAGGACGGTTTTATATGATACACAGACCTTTCCGCCTGACAGAGATCATGATCAAGATGAACCACTATAAGATAGAACCGAAACGGATACAGTTCATTCATCCGTATATTGATAAAGAACCGGTATTGGTGCTGATCGAGGGAGTGCGGGGAGCAAGGCCAAGAGTGACCGTGGAACCGCCGGTCATTATATACGGAGAAGACGGACGGAATAATAAATAACAACGGGGCAGTCAGCGAGCTGCCGTGAGATAAGAAGGAGAAGAGCATGTCGGGAATTTTATATCTGTGCGCAACCCCGATCGGTAATCTTGAAGATATGACATTTCGCGCGGTGCGTATATTGCGGGAAGTTGATCTGATCGCGGCCGAGGATACGCGCAACAGTGTGAAACTTCTGAATCATTTCGATATCCGTACGCCGATGACCAGCTACCATGAGTACAACAAATATGACAAAGGACGTAAACTGGTTGATAAAATGCTTGAAGGCAGCAGTGTCGCCCTGATTACGGATGCAGGAACCCCCGGGATATCCGATCCGGGAGAAGAACTGGTTCGCATGTGCCACGATGCCGGGATCTGTGTTACGGCAGTTCCCGGACCGGCCGCATGTATCACGGCACTTACTATATCGGGGCTTTCGACACGGAGATTTGCGTTTGAGGCATTCCTTCCCGCGGATAAGAAAGAAAGGGAAAATGTACTTCTGCTGCTGAAGCGGGAACAGAGGACGATCGTATTGTACGAAGCGCCTCACAGGCTGGTGAAGACGCTGAAGCTGCTGGAAGACAGGCTTGGCGGAGAGCGGCAGGTGAGTGTTTGCCGCGAACTGACGAAGCGGCATGAGACAGTGTACCGTGCCACGCTTTCGGAAGCTGTGACATATTATGAGAATCATGAGCCGAAAGGCGAGTGCGTTCTTGTAATAGAAGGAATGAGCCGCGAAGTACTCGAACAGGAAGAAAAAGAGAAATGGGCGAATATAAGTATAGAAGCCCATATGGAATATTACATTTCACAGGGATTAGACCGGAAAGAAGCTATGAAAAAAACGGCAAAAGATCGTGGCACATCCAAAAGAGAAATTTATAATTATCTTGGGAAAGAAAAAAAATAATTAAATATTAAAATAATTACATATGTTTTGATAAAAAACAGACATCGGGAATTTATCTGATGTCTGTTATTTTTCCGTCTTTCATAAATACGACTTTCTTATTTAAGCTGACAGCCTCACGGTAATCATTCGTTACATAGAGGACGGTAATATGCAGTTCCTCATTGATTTTCAATATGTCACCGAGCATCTCCATACGCCGGGCATCATCCTGCCGGGCAAAGTCTTCATCTACAAGGAGCACTTTCGGCTGGCAGACGACGGCACGTCCGAGCGCCACCCGTTGTTTGTCAGTGTCGGAAAGTGATTTTATCTTTTTGCCAAGAACGTCTGTGAGTCCGAAAAACTCAGCCGCCGCTTTTACCCGTCTGTCGATCACGGCTCTCGGAATATCCCTGAGACGCAGACCGAGTGCCATATTATCATATGCATTAAAATGGCGGTACAGCATGTAATTCTGAAATGCCATTGCAAGACGGCGGTCACGGGGCAGGATATCATTGAGCAGATCTTTACCAAGCCAGATCTTGCCGGAAGTAATATCCTCCAGACCGCCGATCATACGAAGGATCGTAGATTTCCCGCAGCCGCCCGGGCCGTGAAAGATAACAAATTCACCGTCTTCTATATTAAGGCTGACGTCATTTACGGAGACGAATCCGTTTGGGTAAGTTTTAGTCAAGTGCTCTAATGTCAAGCTTGCCATAGGGAAACCTCCATATTTTATAACGCAGAAATACTGAGTATTCCGTTCGTCTACAGATATTTTAGCACAAAGGAAAAGCTCCTACAATCCCAAAGACAGAAGAAGGTCCGCGAGGAACACACTTGCCGCAAGTCCTGCAAATGTAGCCAGCAGCGCACCGGCCAAAGTGTAGCGGGAATGTTTGACCCCGGCAGTCATGAAATAGACACTCATTGTATAAAAGATTGTTTCCGTACAGCAGAGGGAGATGGACGCGATCAGTCCAATCCGGGAATCAGTTCCGAATTCTTTAAAAATATCCAGCAGAAGACCGGTCGCGGCGGAGGAGGAGAACATTTTAACCACGGTGAGAGGCACAAGTTCTCCGGGAAAACCGATCAGACCGGAAAACTGTCCGATCACATCAGCCGGAAAATCAAGAAATCCTGATGCCCGCAGGATTCCAACCGCAGCCATCAGGCCGATCAGTGTGGGCATAAGCCGGATTACTGTGAGGAAACCGCTTTTCGCTCCCCTGATAAAGGCTTCATATACATTGACTCCGTTTATCACTCCATAGATAACAATACTCAGGATGATAAAAGGAACAATATAGTCAGAAACATACATTAAGATATTCATACAGACCTTCCCGACAGACAGTATATTCTTTATTATATGCATCATCGTTGTGGAATATCGCAGGATAACAGATCATAAGATGCAGTAAAGACTTTTCCGCAGAGGTTTATATGCTGCATCTTGCGACTTCTTACATAAAATCTATTTATCAAAATCAAAAGAAATATATAAATTTACTGATATTGTCGGCAGCCTTAACAGGCATGTTGTCATTGTCCGCATGCGGGTCAGGGGAGCCCGGGGATCAAAACGAAAAGTTCGAAGAATACACGAAAGAACTGTTTTACAGCGAAGTATCTTCTAATACGATAAATCTGCACTACACACTGCAAAATCCGGAAGACTATGGTATTACAGATCATGCGGTTTCGCTGGGGAGTTTTGAGAGTGATCCGGATATCATAAAGGCGTCTGCGGAAAATATGCGGCAGTCGCTCCAGGAGTTTTCCTATGACGGCCTGAATATACAGAACAGGATCACATACGACATTCTGGAGTATCAGGTAAAGACTGCAGAACTCGGCGCGGATTATACATTGTATGAAGAACCTCTGGGACTTGTCAGCGGCGTGCAGACACAGCTTCCCGTTGTTCTGTCAGAATACAGATTTTATGACCGGCAGGATGTAGAGACGTATCTTGAACTTCTGGAGATGACAGGAGATTATTTTGACAGCCTGATAAAATTTGAGAGAGAAAAGGCAGAGGAAGGACTGTTCATGGCAGACTATGCGCTGGATTCTGTTTTGGAACAGTGCAGGGCGTTTCTGGATATGGGGGACGGAAATTATCTGTACTCTACTTTCGCGGATCGTATTGAAGATGTAGAAGAGTTGACAAAAGAAGAAAAAAGTGACTATATACAGGATAATGCACTTGCTGTGAGCGACTATATATTTCCGGCATATGAAAAACTTATTTCTGCTCTGGAGGAACTGCGGGGAACCGGTGAGAATGAAAAAGGGCTTGTATATCTGCCGGATGGCGCTGATTACTATGAACTGATTGTCCGACAATCTACAGGGTCCGACCGGTCAGTGGAAGAAATGGAAGATCTTACACGGCGGCAGATGACAGACGACCTTGAAGCAATGGAACAGGTGCTTGGCATTACGGCTGAAGAGGCGGAGGAGGCAGCTGCTTCAATGGAGCAGACTTCCGCGGAGCTCATATTGGAAAAATTGCAGGATGGTATCAAAGCGGCATTTCCGAAGGCGCCCGATACAGTGTTGGAGATCAAATATGTGGAGGAGGCGATGGAAGAACACCTGAGCCCGGCATTTTATATGATCCCGGCGATCGATAATACGGAAGAAAACGTGATCTATATCAACCGTGCGTATATGAATGACGACCTGACTCTGTTTACAACGCTGGCTCATGAGGGATATCCGGGACATCTGTATCAGACTGTCTATTACGAAAGTACAGATCCGGATCCGATCCGCAGTGTGATGGATTTCAGCGGCTATGTAGAGGGGTGGGCTACTTATGCGGAGATGGGTAGCTATTACCTGACGCCTCTGTCAAAAGAGCAGGCTGTCCTGCTTCAGAAAAACAGTTCGATCATACTGGGGCTCTATGCCCTTGCCGATATGGGAATCCATTATGAAGGCTGGAGCCGGATGGATACAGTGGCATTTTTCAGTAATTACGGAATCACGGATGTGGAGACAATCGAGGGGATCTATGAACTGATCATCGGATCGCCGGGAAACTATCTGAAATATTATATCGGATATGTGGAATTTCTGGAGCTTAAGAAAGAATGGGCAGAGGAAAAGGGGACAGGATTTTCTCAGAAAGAGTTTCATGAAGCCGTACTGGAAGTAGGACCTGCGCCGTTTGATATTGTAGAAAAATATATGTGGGAGATGGAAGAGTAGAATGCTGAATTATCTGTGGGCGGGCATGATCCTTGCGGGGATTATTTTCGGGGCGTTCAACGGGAAAATGCAGGACATTACAAATGCGGCCATAGACTCATCGAAAGAGGCCGTGACGCTGTGCATTACCATGATCGGAGTGATGGCGTTCTGGACCGGAATCATGGAGATCGCCTCTCGGGCCGGTATCATACAGACGGCTTCTGTCAAGATGCGTCCTCTGATCCGGTTCCTTTTTCCGAATCTTCCGGAAAAGCATAAGGCGGTGGAACATATCTGTACGAATTTTATTGCAAATTTTCTCGGACTCGGCTGGGCGGCAACGCCTGCCGGCCTGAAAGCGATGGAAGAGCTGGGAAAGCTGGAAGATGACAGAAGAGCCGGGCAGGCAGCAGGCCCCGTGAGAAAGAAGGGAATCGCCGGTAATGAGATGTGTACATTCCTTATTATAAATATCTCGTCGCTGCAACTTATTCCCGTCAATGTGATCGCATACCGGAGCCAGTATGGGAGTGTGGATCCGGCCGGAATTATCGGAGTCGGGATACTGGCTACAGCAGCGAGCACAGGAGCGGCGATAGTATTTTGCAAGCTGATGGACAGACGGAGAAAAAATACCGGTAATCAAAAGAATTTCCTGTAGCCGCCGCTCATCCTGCAATGCTACAATAGCATAAACAGGAGACAGGGCTAAGGGGGATAAAACAATGAAAACAAAG
>CAZJRY010000090.1:1273-10001 GCA_964548625.1 uncultured Mediterraneibacter sp. | reverse complement strand
ATGATTGATTTTTACAGGGGAAACCGCTCAGACGTGCGGCATTTCCTGAAAGTATATGCCTATGCGCAGACGATCGGACGTCTGGAGGGGCTGGACGAGAAGACGCAGGATACGCTGGAGATCGCATCGATCGTCCATGACATTGCCTGCCCGCTCTGCCGGGAGAAGTACGGTAATACAAACGGAAATCATCAGGAGGCGGAGAGTGAGCCGCTGCTTCGGGACTTTCTTTCAGAGTTTGCCGTTCCGGAGGAGATGGAAGAGCGCATCATTTATCTTGTGACGCATCATCATACATATACGGATGTAGAGGGGATGGATTACCAGATACTTCTGGAAGCGGATTATCTGGTAAATGCAGACGAATCCCGGTACAGCCATGAGGCAGTCTGCAAGTTCAGGGATCGTGTGTTTAAGACAGAAAGCGGCACGCATATGTTGGATTCTATTTATTCATTAACAGGAGAATAACAGTTCAGTCCATACCTGTACTGCTGTGCATAGGAATCTATGTTATGCAGAGAGATCTGCGGCGGCAGGAGATTATATTGTAAGGGAAGAAAATCTGCAGAATGGCGGGAAGAGATGAAAGCATCAGTATTAGTGGACAATATCGGGAACAATAGTTTTCCGGGTGAGTGGGGCTTGAGCTTCTATATAGAATATATGGAACAGAAGATCCTGCTTGATGCCGGGCAGACCGGTCTGTTTGCAGAAAATGCCAGGAAGCTTGGTTTGAGTCTGGCTGATGTGGACTATGCCGTGCTCTCCCATGCACACTATGACCATGCGGATGGAATGCCGGTATTTTTTGAGCAAAATAGCAAGGCGAAACTTTATCTGAAAGAATCCTGCGCGGAAAACTGTTATGACCGCAAGGGAGGGCATATGAAATATATCGGCATAAAAAGCGGACTTCTGGAAAAGTTTAAAGACAGGATCATTCGTGTGTCGGGAGACCTGAAAGTCAGCGACGGCGTCTGGCTCATCTCCCACAGTGCAGAAAGTATGAAAAAGGCTGGGGAACAGGAACACATGTATTTGAAAGAAGGAAATGGCTGGGCGCTGGACTGCTTTGCCCATGAACAGAGCCTTGTATTCGAGACAGAATCCGGAATCGCCATTTTTAACAGCTGTTCCCACGGTGGTGCGGATAATATTATAAATGAGGTGTCCGCTGTATTTTCAGGCAGACAGATCTGTGCCATGGTTGGAGGATTCCATCTGTATAATAAATCAGAAGAATATGTGCGCAGCTTTGCAGAAAAAGTACGCGCTACCGGAGTGGAGAAGATCTATACCGGACACTGTACAGGAGAGGAGGGGTACCGCATCATGCGCGAGGTACTGGGAGACAGAGTATGTCAGCTTGAAGCGGGACTTGAGATCGTGTTATGATTATGTCACTTGCAGCCTGCGCGGCAGGCTTTTTTCTTGATTTTATATTCGGGGATCCGGTATGGCTCTATCATCCGGTCCGGCTGATCGGAAAAGGGATATCTTTTGGCGAGCGGCAGCTCGGGAAGCTCTGCGGCAGGAATGAAAGCGAGCACGGGCTCATTGCCGCGGGAGCTGTCCTGTGGGTGTGCATCGCGGGACTCTCTTTTCTGATCCCGCTGGGACTGCTTATTCTGGCGCAGAAGATCCATCCGATGCTGCGGTTTGCTCTGGAGACATTCTGGTGCTATCAGATCGTTGCTGCCAGATGCCTGTGCAAAGAGAGCGGGAAAGTCTGTGACAGATTAAAAGCGGATGACCTGCCGGGCGCGCGCAGGGCAGTATCCATGATCGTCGGGAGAGATACGGAAAACTTAAGTGCAGAAGGTGTGACAAAAGCAGCGGTGGAGACTGTAGCGGAGAATACATCGGACGGAGTGACGGCGCCCCTCATCTATATGCTGATCGGCGGGACGCCCCTTGGGTTTCTGTATAAAGCAGTCAATACAATGGACTCCATGCTGGGCTACAAGAATGACAAGTATCTGTATTTCGGGCGCGTCCCGGCAAAGATGGACGATGTATTCAATTATATTCCTGCCCGTATTACGGCATTGTCTATGACCGCGGCATCGTTTCTCTGCGGTCTGGACGGAAAAAACGCGTGGCGGATCTACAAAAGGGACCGCCGGAAACACGCAAGCCCGAATGCGGCACAGACAGAGTCCGTCTGCGCGGGCGCGCTCCGGGTAAGGCTTGCGGGGGACGCAGTCTATTTCGGCAGATTATATAAGAAGGAATTCATAGGAGATGCCGTAAGGCAGATAGAACCGGAAGATATTAAGAGAGCGGGGCGGCTCATGTATGTGACCGCTTTTTTGATGCTGCTTGTGTTTGGCGCAGTAAAATATGCTCTGTTGATGTTGCTTTAAAAGACCGGTGAAACAGTCTGAACTGCTTTGCCGGACATTTCAGGAGGGACAGGATGGTATACGGACACGGCGGAGATATATATACATATAAGGATATGCTGGATTTTTCCGTCAATATCAATCCGCTCGGAACGCCGGAACGCGTGATCGAGGCGGCCAAACGAGGAGTTGAGTGTGCCGCGGTCTATCCTGACAGCCGGTGCAGGATACTGCGGGAAAAACTGGCGGGAAAGCAGGGAATAGGGGATGACTGTTATATATTCGGAAACGGCGCGGCAGAACTTATTTATACATTGGCGCTGGCTGAGAAACCGAAACGCGCGCTCATACCGGTTCCGGCATTTTCGGAATATGAACGGGCATTGCAATCTGTTGGGTGTGAGATTATATATTATTATACAAAAGAAAATAATTATTTTTGTATAGATTATAATTTCCTGAAAGAACTTGAGAAGGATATAGATATTGTATTTCTCTGTTCTCCGGTCAATCCGTCCGGCAGCGCGATTGATAAAGAACTGCTGGATCAGGCGGCGGCTATCTGTGAAAAATCAGGAATCCGGATGGTATTGGATGAATGTTTCACAGAGTTTCTGAAGACACCGGAGAAATATTCCATGATCAGGGAAACAGAAAGGTATCGGCAGCTTTTCATTCTCCGCGCGTTCACTAAGATTTACGCCATGCCGGGGCTGAGACTGGGGTACGGCATTTCTTCTGACCGCAGGCTTCTGGAACGGATGGAGCAGATGCGGCAGCCGTGGAGCGTGTCTGTTCCGGCGCAGGAAGCGGGAACAGCCGCGCTGGATGAAGAAGAATATGTGGAAAAAGCCAGAGAAGTGATTATTGCGGAGCGGAATTACCTGGAAGAAAAACTGAGAGAAATGGGAATCAAATTTATTTCTTCTGATGTAAATTATATTCTTTTATATATTGAAATAAATCTGTTTGATGAGATGAAAGAACATGGCATACTGATAAGGAACTGCGAAAATTACAGGGGACTCGGGAAAGGCTGGTACCGCATTGCAGTGCGGACGCACGAGGATAATCTGTGCCTGATAAATGCGCTAAAGGATATCCGCCGGATAAAGACCGGTGAAGCGTCCGAAGAAGAAAAAAGAACTGCAGAGACAAGAGACAGAATGGAGGAAGCCGGATGAAAGGATCGATCATGATACAGGGAACCATGTCTAATGTCGGGAAGAGTGTTCTGGCCGGCGGCCTGTGCAGAGTGCTCAAACAGGACGGCTACAGTGTGTCCCCCTTTAAATCCCAGAATATGGCGCTCAACTCGTTTATCACAAAAGAAGGGCTTGAGATGGGGCGCGCCCAGGTGATGCAGGCGGAAGCAGCAGGAATCGAGCCGGTGTCGGCCATGAATCCGATCCTGCTCAAGCCGACCAGCGATACAGGATCTCAGGTCATTATAGGCGGGAAACCGGCGGGCACTATGTCGGCGGTGGAATATTACAGGCATAAACAGGACTATATTCCCTATATTATGGAAGCCTATGAAGAATTAAAGCGGAAGTATGACGTGATCGTGATAGAGGGCGCGGGCAGTCCGGCAGAGATCAATCTGAAACAGGACGACATTGTGAACATGGGGCTGGCCGAACTGGTGAACGCGCCGGTGCTTCTTGCCGGGGACATCGACAGGGGCGGCGTGTTCGCGCAGCTGATCGGAACGGTCATGCTGCTGGAGGAAAAGGAACGGCAGAGGATCAAGGGAATAATCATCAATAAATTCCGCGGTGATGTGTCGATCCTGAAACCCGGACTTACGATGCTCGAGGAACGAGCGGGGATACCGGTGCTTGGAGTTGTGCCGTATTTTTATCTGGATATTGATGAGGAGGACAGCCTGACAGAGCGTTTTCAGAAGAAAGAGAATGCAGGACTTGTGGACATCGCGGTGATCCGTCTGCCGAGGATATCGAATTTTACCGATATCGCGCCGCTGGAAGCGCTTGAGGAAGCCGGTGTACGGTATGTCGGCACTCCCTCTGAGTTCGGCGAGCCGGATGCGGTGATCCTGCCGGGCAGCAAGAATACCATCCGGGATCTGCTATGGATGCGGCAGAACGGGCTTGAGGCGAAGATCCTGCGGTTCGCGTCTGAAGGCGGGCTTGTATTCGGCATCTGCGGCGGTTATCAGATGCTTGGGCAGGAAGTCTCCGACCCGGACGGAGCAGAGCAGAAAGGGACGGTCAGAGGACTGGGACTTCTCCCAACGAGGACTGTATTTGAAAAAGAAAAGACAAGGACAAGAGTACAGGGGCGGTTCCTCGCGGCAGAGGGAATTTTAAAAGAGCTCTCGGGAACGGAGCTTGAGGGATATGAGATCCATATGGGAGAGACGTTTCTTTCGGAACATGCGAAATCCTTCGTAGAATTTGAAGATATCACGGATAAAGACGACAGCGGCGCGGCGGATATTTCCGGAAATGTGCGTGCGGACGGCGCCCAGTGTGGGAATGTCTACGGATGCTATGTCCATGGGATCTTTGATGCTCCGGGGTGCGCAAAGGGTTTCCTGAGTGCGCTGCTGAAGCAGAAGGGGTATGATCCTTCCGGTATTCAGGCGACAGACTGGAAGGCATACAAAGAGGAACAGTATGACAAACTTGCGGACATTATCAGGGAGAGCCTTGATATGGAGCGGATATATCAGATCATAGAGAAAGGAAATGACGCGCCATGCAGTCTGTAATAAAGATCGGCAGCAGGGAGAGCCGGCTTGCGGTAAGGCAGGCGGAGATCATCCGGGATCAGATCATGAGCAGTGATCCGGACATTTCCGTGGAAATTATTACAATGAAAACGACAGGAGATAAAATACTGGATAAGAGTCTGGAAAAGATCGGGGGAAAAGGTCTGTTTGTAAAGGAACTGGACCGCGCTCTCAGGGATGGCAGGATCGATATTGCCGTGCACAGTCTGAAAGATATGCCGATGGAAGAAAACCCGGAGCTACCGATCCTTGCCTATGGGAAACGGGAAGATCCGCGAGATGTGATCCTGTACCGTCCCGGCCTTGAAGCACTGCCCGAACAGGCGGTTATCGGCACATCCAGCAGGAGACGGATGATACAGATGCGGCGTCTGTATCCGGGATGTACATTCCGGGGGATCCGCGGAAATGTACAGACACGGATGCGGAAGCTTGAGACAGAAGTATATGACGGGACGCTCCTTGCGGCAGCCGGGCTGAAACGTCTCGGGCTGGAACGGGTGATCGGACGCCATCTCTCTGTAGATGAGATGGTGCCCGCGGCGGGGCAGGGAATACTCGCCGTGCAGGGCCGAAAGGGAGATGTTCACAGATGGATTGACAGTATCGATGTCCGGGAGAGCCGCGCGGCCGCGCTGGCAGAACGGCAGTTTATCCGGGTGACAGGAGGCGGCTGTACATCCCCCTGTGCCGCCCACGCGCAGGTGAGCGGAAATGAACTGAAACTGACAGGCCTGTACTGCGATGAAGATACAGAAGAGTATTCGGTGGACATGATCGTAACTGACACGGCAAAGGCCGGGCAGGCGGGAGAAGTTCTGGCGGAGCGGATGATGAGAGCAAGCCGGTGCTGACCTGCGGGAGACAGGACAGGGAAGAAACGGATGGTATAAGAATGGATGGCGGAGTTATGAAAGAAAATATCGGAAAAGTATGGCTTGCCGGAGCAGGTCCGGGCGACGCGGGACTGCTGACGGTAAAGGCGGCACATCTGATCGAAAGTGCAGACGTCATTGTATATGATGCGCTGATCAGCGCGGAATTGTTAAGCCGCATTCCGCGGGATACGGAGACAATCTATGTGGGCAAACATTCCGGAAATCATCCGGTCCCGCAGCATGAGATCAACCGGATCCTTGTGAGAGAGGCGAAAAAAGGGAAGAGAGTGCTCCGCCTCAAGGGAGGAGATCCATTCGTCTTCGGACGGGGCGGGGAAGAACTTGAAACGCTTGTCAGAGAACAGATCCCTTTTGAGGCGGTCCCCGGCATTACTTCTTCTGTGGCTGTTCCGGCCTATGCAGGGATTCCGGTGACACACAGGGATTATACTTCTTCCTTTCATGTCATTACCGGACACGCGAGGAAAGACGGGACACTGAGCATTGATTTTGATTCTCTTGTCCGCCTGAACGGGACGCTTGTATTTCTGATGGGTGTGTCTTCCATGGAAAAGATCCTGAACGGACTGACCGGCGCAGGCATGGATCCCGATATGCCCGCGGCAGTTCTGGAAAGGGGCACAACGGCAGGACAGAGAAGAGTAACCGCAACAGTAGGAACATTAAAAACCGAGTCGGACCGTGCAGGTATCTCCGCACCTGCGATCATAATTGTGGGGAAGGTATGCACTCTGGCAGATGAGCTTCACTGGGCGGAGGACAGATCGCTTGGCGGCCGGCAGTTCCTGCTGACACGTCCGAGACAGAATATGTCCTTGCTTGCCGGGAGGCTGAGAGAACTCGGGGCTCAGGTCATCGAGATGCCGGCCATCCATACAGAACCGATTTCCCCGAATGAGCCGCTGAAGTGTGCATTGGAACGTTTCGGGCAGCATGAGGGAGGAAAATGGCTTGTGTTTACCAGCTCCATCGGTGTAAACGTATTCTTTGATGCATTAAGGAAAATGAAGGTCGATCTGAGATCGGTCCTTACCGGGGGAGGAAAAGTGCGGATCGGGGCGATCGGTTCGGCGACTGCGGACACCCTCTGCGGATACGGACTGATTCCCGATGCGGTGCCAAAGACCTACAGTGCAGGAGAGCTGGGAAAAGAACTTGCGGAAATGTCCGGGCCGGGAGAATATGCGCTGATCGCCCGGGCTGAGAAAGGATCGCCGGATCTGATACCCCCGCTTGTGAAAAAGGGGCTTTTCGTAGACGATATTCCGCTGTACCGCACAGTGTATGAAGTGAACACGCTGTTAAAGAAAGAAGTTATGCGTATGCTGCAAAACGGTGAGATCGATGCGGTGACATTTACAAGCGCATCTACGGTCCGGGGATTTGTACGGGCAATGGGAGAAAATGAAATAGATTACGGCAGTATCTGCGCCGTGTGCATCGGGGAACAGACCGCCCGGGCAGCGGCCGGGTATGGGATGCGGATCGAGATCGCGGATCAGGCGTCTATGGACGCTATGGCGGAGAAGATTACCAATCTGTTCGGGAAAAATCGGTTGAAATGATAAATGACGGGGAGGCACAATTATGAAAATTGAATATGATGATGAACATTTTTTTGAACAGTATGCGCAGATGATGCGGAGCAGATACGGTCTTTCCGGCGCGGGAGAGTGGCGTCAGTTGAAAGAAATGTTCCCGCCCCTTAAGGGAAGCAGAGTGCTGGATCTGGGGTGCGGATATGGCTGGCACTGTAAATATGCCGTGGATCAGGGAGCAGAGGAAGTTCTGGGGATTGATGTAAGCGCGCGAATGATCGAAAAGGCGAAGAAGCGCAATGCAGACAGTCGGATCACTTATCGGACAGGTTCTCTGGAAGAGTATGAATATCCGGAAGAGATATGGGACTGCGTAGTGTCTAATCTGGCGCTTCACTATATTGAAGATATCGAGTCTGTTTACAGGTTGGTGTACCGCACACTTAAAAAGGGAGGGACATTCCTTTTTAATATCGAGCATCCTGTTTTCACATCAGGAGTCCGTGAGGATTGGATCTATGACGAAAATGGAAAACCTCTGTACTGGCCGGTGGATGACTACTTCTATCCCGGAGAGCGGAAGACCCGTTTTCTGGGATGTGATGTGCTCAAATACCATCACACTCTGACACAGATCATGAACGGGCTGCTCAGAAGCGGCTTTTTGATCGAAATGGTGGAAGAGCCGGAGCCGTCGGAAGAAATGATGGATATGCCGGAAATGCGGGACGAGATGCGCCGCCCTATGATGCTCATGATCCGGGCGGGAAAGAAAAAATGTGCATTCGGTGAATATTAATTACATGGAAAGCGCGGACAGGAGGACGAGAGGATGCTGGAAGATAAGGATTATGTAATGAGGATCGTACATGAGTGGATCCGCACGCTTATCAAACTCATTTTTAATAAAGATATCGACAAGGAGGAAGATGCACAGATACCGCTGGAGGTAATGGAGCAGTTCCGGAAACTGCAGGCTATGATCGATGATGGGGAGATCAATGAAGCGGAAAATATCCTGCTGGACGGACTGAGAGAGGACGACAGCACATATTTTGAGATGTCTCTTCTCTTTTACGAGAAGCTCAGCGGGAAGACGGATGAATTTCTTGCAGAGCATGATTATTCCAGACAGGAAGTTGTGGACGGATTGAAATATGTGGTCAACTATTACGGGTATGGCAG
>CAZJRY010000090.1:0-1173 GCA_964548625.1 uncultured Mediterraneibacter sp. | reverse complement strand
GCAAATATGAATATGGCAGGGACTGCTGTCAGAAAGTCCGACAGCAGTCCTTTTTGACGAAAGATATCAGAGAAACAGTCCTCATTCTTTCCAGTATTCGGCCATATATTTTTCCGCTTCTTCCGGCGAAAGCTCATACTTTTCCTGAAGCTTCAGCAAAGTGTTTTCCCGGGAAAAGTTGATTTCCTGAAGAGTGGAGACAAGCTGGCGGATACCATCATTAATCCCTTCAAGATAGCCGGTTGTTTTTCCCTGGCTGTATCCATCCTCATAACCCTCACGCCGCAATGTCTTGTCATGAAGTTCCTTATCATATGTTTCCAAAATCATCTGGATCACCTCGGCTTTTTGCTGAATCAGGATATCCTTTAATATATCATTTCCGATACATGAATCTACAGCATAAGAAAGGGACTGCTCCAGCGGGGCGCCGGTTAAGAGCTCTCTCCGGACAGTATCAACAAAGATCGCATACTCTTTTAGTCTCCTGCACTTTTCCATCAAAATCTTATTATGCCCGAAATTTATGTTGAGCATGATCGCAATACATTCAAGACTCGGCGTTTTCGATGGTGAGGGTATATGAAATGAATCTGACAGCTTTAAAGTGGAACGGTCAGGCTCTTTTTCAGTACCATTATAAAATACAATATATTGCGGAAAAGGCAGCTTTTTCAGAGTCGAAGTATAGATATCGATTCCGTTGGCAGTAATATATTTTTCATATAATCTGGAGAAATATATCAAACCCCTTATCGGCATATTGGGATTAACAGTGCTCTGATGTTCGTATAGGTTCATAGTTCCGCTGATTAGAAAAGCCAGATCATTTTTCATTGATAAATACAGTGCATTGTCAAGCGTATTAATCTCCAGCTCATCTGGGTTACGGTAATCACTGCCGTTGACCGCATTGTAAAGTGAGAGCAGATCTTCTTTTTTCTGAAACACAAGGCGGAAAAGTCCATCCTTATACGTTCTGTTTACTGCGGGATAATCCTGATTATTTAATTGTCTGACCAATAATTACACCTCCATTATAAAAAAAAAAATAAATGGCTGCAACCTTCTGTGATCTCAAACAAAAGGAATCTTTGGCGGGAACCGCCGGATGGTTTCTTCCGAACCAGATACTGTCATCTCTTGTTAAGAGAATGGATCTTTGGAACAATA
>CAZJRY010000089.1:0-10008 GCA_964548625.1 uncultured Mediterraneibacter sp. | reverse complement strand
TTACCAAGAATAAAAATATATTTTTGTGGAATATGCATATTTCTCAGAACTTATAATCCCCTCATCATACTAATCAGGGAAATCGTCAAGTATTTACTGGTAGTTCACGATCGTAAGCTGCAGTGTCCTTCTGCCCATATATTCATTGATCGTCGGATAATACGTGAACGACATGACCTGTTTTCTCTCCATGGCCCGCAGGCAGTCTTCCACATCTCCGAAATACACTGCTTCCATCTGATTTCCCTGCTGATCCTGAAGCCTGCATTTAAGCACATTTCTGTTCTTTCCGAAGATGCGCGGACTTATAGCTCTCAGGTTCCTCTCGGCAAAGAGGGGCTTCGGATTCCCCTTGCCGAATGGTTCCAGAAGTTCCAGTTCATTTACAAGCTGTTCTGTGATATAAGGGAACGGCAGCCTCATATCAATGGACACTTTTTCCTGAAGATCCTCGTCGCTCAGCTCGCAGAGCTCATTGATCGTCTCTCGGAAGCGCTCCACATTCTCTTCTTCCAATGAGAGCCCGGCCGCCAGCTTATGCCCGCCGAACTTGGTAAACAGCGCCCTGCACCTGCACATCTGGGCAAACATATCGTAAGTCTCGATGGAGCGCCCGGAACCCTTGACTCCCTCTTCCGCTCTTGTAAGCACGAATACAGGCCTGTAATATTTCTCACGAATGCGTCCGGCAATGATCCCCGCAATGCTCTCGTGGCAGTCCGGCAGGTATACCACAAGCACCCGGTCTTTTTTCAGAGAGGTGCTCTCGATTATCTGAACAGCTTCATCAACGCCCCGTTCTGTCATCTCTTTCCTGCTGTCGTTGAGCGCTTTTAAATCTTCCGCCAGCATGACCGCGTCCCTCCGGGTGCGGGCATTCAGCAGATCCAGCGCGCGCTTTGCGGTGTCCAGCCGGCCGCTTGCGTTGATGCATGGACCGATGATAAACCCGATGTGATAGGCATTCAGCCGTTCCACATCGATACCCGTGCATTCGATCAGGGCTTTCAGTCCCGGATTCTGCGTCCGTTTCAGCATCTCCAGCCCCTGCTTTACAAAGACCCGGTTTTCCCCGGTCAGATCCATCACGTCGCCCACTGTGGCGATCGCCACATTTTCCATGAGATAATCCACATCTTCCGGATCCCTCTGCATTACGTTGTACAGCGCCTCGACCAGCTTGTACGCCACTGCCGCGCCGCACAAGCCTTTAAAAGGGTACTCACAGTCCGCGCGGTGAGGATCGACCACCGCGTCCGCCCGGGGCAGTATGTATTCCTTCTCTCCGTTCATTTCCACATAGGGCACTTCATGGTGATCCGTCACAACGATCGTCAGTCCGTTTTCTTTTCCGTACGCTATCTCCTCCGCCGCGGCGATCCCGTTGTCACAGGTGATGATCGTATCGATCCCGTCGTCGATGGCCCGGTCGATCAGGTCGATGTTGAGTCCGTACCCGTCCCTGATCCGGTCCGGGATATCCGTGTCCACATCCGCTCCAAGTTCCGAGAGACCCTGTTGAAGAATGTAAGTCGCGTTTACCCCGTCTATATCATAATCCCCGATCACCCGGATCCGCTTCTCCTCCCGGATCTTCTCGAAAAGTATCTCCACCGCCCGGTCCATATCTTTCATCAGCATTCCGTCATGGAGGTCCGCTATCGTTCCGTTCAGATAGAAATCAACAGCCTCATCCCCGATAATATCCCTGTTGCGGATCAGTCTCGCAAGGATCGGGGAAATATGATATTTCTCCGCGATCCGATCAAAATCCGCTTTCTTCATAGTGATGAACCATTTTTCCATTTCTGCTCTGCCTCCCGGAAAGACAGCAATGATATGTGCTGCCGTTTTATAGCGTTATAAATTACTGATATACTTTCCTTAATAGAATAGCAAAGCCGGCGCTGTTTGAAAAGTAATTTGTACTGATATTTATTGCAGAGTAATTGTACAGATTTCAAGCTTGTCTGTCTGTGAAAATCTCAACTTCAGCTCATATTCTCCTTCCGGGACCCGGATTTCTCCGTCTGTCCGTCTGCCCTCCGCAATGCGGACCGTTCCGGCAGATATTTCCTGTCCGTCTTCTTTTCCGGCGAATATCACCTCTATTGTCCCGCTGCCGTCTGCCTGCACTTTTATCTTGGTCCACGGTCTCCCGCTTCTGACATAGCGGAACACCGCTTCATCTCCATCCGAAATATTCGTCAGCTTTTCTCCGTACTGCCGGTCAGCACCGATGTATACGCTGCCTTTCAGGCCGCACGCCTGATACCCCATGATCGTCTCTCCCGGCGCAAAAGGTTCTCCCGCTCCCTGCGAGGTCATTTTCACCTCATCGATACTCCCGTCCGGGTTAATGGTGATCGGCTCGATACAGAGTCTCCTGTGCTGCTGCGTCCCCCTGCTGCACCGGTGATAAAACACATACCACTGTCCGTTTACGCACTCGATAGAGCCGTGATTGTTCCAGCTCGCCGGATCGCAGTCTGCGTTATCTATGATGATCCCCCGGTAGGTAAACGGACCGAGCGGGGATTTGGATGTCGAGTAACCCAGCGACGTCGGTTTTCCTCTCTCCATATCTGCGTATACATAATAATAAGTATCGCCGATCTTCCGCATAGAGGAACCCTCGTGAAAATAATGTTCCTCCTCTGTCACCAGATCATCCGCGATCTGCTCTCTGTCAAAGGACACCATATCCGGATTCAGCTTCACCCCGTGGGAGAAGAGCTGTCCCCAGTAGAAATATGCCTGTCCGTCATCATCGATGAATACAGACGGGTCTATGCCTCCGCAGGGGAGCTGTACCGGATTCGCAAAGGGACCTTCCGGACAGTCTGATACCGCCACGCCCTCGCTGTCATCCGGCATACAGAAATAAAGATAATATTTTCCGTCCTTTTCCGCACAGTCCGGCGCAAAGAGGAGGGGCGGTTTTTCCTCGTCCTCGGTCTTTTCAAATTTTTCTTTCATATCGTTCCCCTCTGCCGCAGCCTGCTCCAGCATCTTCCGGATAAACGGCGTGGGATGGCTCCAGTCGATCCCCGGATATTTCGGCGCGTCCGGGTCACTGAACCACGGGATATCTTTTCCGTTCATGGACTCGTCATGGATCGTCCAGTGTTCCATATCCGGTGTGGACGCCACATAATATTTCTCACTGCAATATACGTCCTCTCTGTCATCAAAACTTCCGTATATGTACAGTTTTCCATCCGGCATCACATGACCCTCACTGTCCGGTATGTGATATTCCAGAGGAAGGACCGGATTTCTTTTATTCTTATAATTGATCATAACAAACTCCTTTCCCCGCCTTTTTCAAAAGCCCGGCATCGATCTCCAGCCTGATCCGTTCATCGGCTGAGACTTTCAGGCAGATCACATTTTCCTCTTCTTTTACCGCCACGCTGATCTCTCCTGACGCAGACCGGTACGTACAGTTG
Source organism: uncultured Mediterraneibacter sp. (assembly GCA_964548625.1). GTDB lineage: Bacteria > Bacillota > Clostridia > Lachnospirales > Lachnospiraceae > Mediterraneibacter. Next base: position 6,556 of record CAZJRY010000089.1, on the reverse strand, counting down.
AACTCTGTCATCCCCTCCGGCAGATACGGGCGGACACGCACTTCTTTAAATCCCGGCTTCAGCGGAGTGATCCCGGCAATTCCGTTATAGTACCACTCAATGATATGGCCCATCATATCGTGACAGTGGCTTCTGGGATTCGTCTCCCAGTATTCGCCCAGCGTCGTCATCCCATCCAGGACAAAGGCATAATAGCTTGGATGCTCTTTTCTTGTGACGAATCTTGCGATCCGGTCATCCATTCCATGTTTATGAGCGGTCTGGATAATATAGGGAAGCCCCACTTCACCGCTGACAAATGCCTGCTTCTCATCCAGCGTCTTCAAGAACGCTTCCACAATATCCTCTTCTTTGTCCTCCGGCGCCATCCCCCAGAAGAGAGGCAGCGCTTCGGCTGCCTGTGTCAGGAACACGTCATCCGGGTGATCCCACACACGGTAGCACCAGAATCCGCCCTCCGGATGTCTCACGAGCAGCTTTGCATTGTAATTCTCCCTTATCTTCTCCGCATAGTCCTCAAGCTCCCTCCTGTCCTCATCCCGTCCGAGAATGCCGGCGAACAGGGCGAGCACTTTCGCGTCCGCGTACAGAAATACCGTCTCCACGTTTTCCCGGGCCAGCTCATTCTCGGGATTCCCCCAGTCGCCGAGACCGTGACTGATAAATCCGTCATCGGTCACTTTCGTCTTAAGATATGCCAGATATTTAAGTCCGGCCTCATAATTATCTTCTATGATCTTTACATCTCCATAGAACCGGTAATGCCAGTACGTCCCCAGAATACATGTGCTGCCCCACGGTATAATATCGTAGAAACTGCCCATGCCCGGCACCGGGAGCACATTCGGGATATAGCACGGACACTGGGAAGGCATAAGTCCGTCGCCGGGATAAAATTTATTGCCCTCAAGATCATAAAAATAATCTTTATCTGTGTGCTGCGCTGTCCTCATATCAAGAAGGAATTTTTCCCACAGCTTTTTCCCGTCTTTCATGCAGAAAACGGACGGCGCCATCAGATGATTGGGCTCCTGCCATGCGAAACGCTCGATTGTCGGGCAGTCGGTATGCACGCTGACCATATTTGCCTCGACACTTCTCTCGATCATATCATAGATTTTCTGATACCGTTCGTCGTCGCATGTAAATGTACCGTCCGTCTTCCAGGCGCTGGATATTGCGTGTCCTTTGACAGCCCGCAGCTCAACTCTGTCAGAGCTTTTTTCCACCCCGATACAGCGTCCGGCGAAATAAGTGAACTTCATCCGGTATGTCTCCCATGTATCGTCCTGTCCGATGATATAGGTTATACAGGAATCCACTGTCACCCATCCCTTTGCCGTCTGGTCCACATCTCCGTCAGCGCCGAGTTTTTCGGCAGGATAGACCGTCACTTTATCTCCTGCCTTTCCGCGGACCTCAAATTCCAGGATGCCGGACATATTCTGACCGAAATCATAGATTTCCCGTGTTCCGGCCGTCCCCGTGAATCTCCCTTCGTAAGTGCGGATCACCTTCACAGCCGGCTGGAACTGCTCTGTCAGCCTTCCCTCCGGCTCCTCTTCCGCGGTCAGGACAGACGCCTGTTTCCAGCCGGAATCGTCGAATCCGGATATGCTGAACCCATCCCGGCGCAGTCTTCCGTCCTCTGTCTCGGAGCCGTACACATTGCTCATCGTGACAGAATCCTCCGCCACCCGGAATGTTTCATCTGCTCCGATCGTCTCCCGCGTACCGTCCGCATAGATGATCTCCAGCTTCAGTGTGAATACAAGGCTGTCCCCGAACGGTCTGTACGGATTCGGGTTGGGCGGCATAAATGGCGGAAACGTAAATGTATAATGCTCATCCGTCTTGATATACCAGCCGTTCCCGATCTCCGCGCCCAGTGCGTTGCCGCCATGTCTTAAATAATCTGTCACATCGAACGTAACATACTGGATCAGTTTATTATAATCTGTCCATCCCGGATCCAGTTCGTGGTCTCCTGCCTTTCGCCCGTTGATATAGAAAATGAACTGTCCGAGCCCGCAGACACTTGCCCGGGCGCTGCGGACTTCTTTCGAAACACTGAATTCCTTCCGGACAACAAACGGAGCCGTGCTCCTGTTTGTGATCCATTTGTCAAATACTCTGTCCATAGTCTGTATTAAATCCTTTCTGCCGCTGTCCTACTCATAATTCCCGATCTTCCCAGTATATCTCTGCTCTCCCGCCCATAAAGCTGACAGGGAACCGCACTTGAACCGGTCTGATCGAATAATACATAAATATCTCCTTTTATATTTATGGCAGAACTGTTTTTATTTCTCTTCTTTTCTGTGTGCCAGTTCTTCAAGCACCATCTTTTCCTCCTGATCATATTTGTATACAAGGCGGAAGCTGATGATCACGATCACCAGCATGATGATCGGAAGCCATGCGAACAGAAATGTAATGCCAAAGTTGGTCAGACTGCTCTGCGTCTGGTTCGCCACATATCCGGTCAGCGCCAGTACCCAGCCAACTACGCCCGCTGCAAGACCATTGCTGATCTTCTGGGAGAAAGATACGACTGAAGAGCCGATTCCCTCGATCCTTTTGTTCGTCAGATATTCACCGTAATCTACTGCGTCTGCCGCCAGTGTATTGACCGGTACGGAGAGAGGACCAGTGGCAAGTCCGCAGATGATGGTTCCTACTGCCAGAAGCGGCACGCTCATGGTCACTGCGGCAAGACCCCTGAATACGTAGCCGATGATCTGACCAAGAGCCCCCACATATACGCTTCTCTTCTTTCCGAAAAATCTGAGGGACGGTCCTGCCAGGAACAGGATACCGATCACAGTCGGAACAAGGCTCACCATATTAAGAGAAGAAGTCAGCATCTGGTCGTTCATCGTATAAGTATAGAAGTATGTCTGCGAACTGGAGTTGATCTGCACCGCGAAGTTCACGATCACTGTCATCGCCAGTGCAAACAGGAAATATTTATTTTTCACAAAATTTTTAAGTCCCTCTGCAAATGTCATCTTCTCTTCTTCATTTCCAATCGTTACAGACTCAACAGACTGTACATGCTCATGTGTCAGCGCAAAAGACGCAAGCAGAGCAACGACCGTTATAACGCCATACACAGCAAAAACAATCCTCCACGCTGTCACATTGCCACCCATTGCAGCTACGAACGGAAATGTGACTGAGATTCCGAGGATTGAGCCGCCGAGACCGAAGATCAGGGAATATTTCGCAAGCGCCGCTCTTCCAAGACCATTCTGTGTCATCAGGGGCATCAGCGCGTTTTTGGCTACTCCGACAATTGTGTATGCTACTGAAGTAAATAAGTTATATGTAACAAAGGCATATATTAATTTAGCCATATCTGATCCGTCCCGGGGCACAAAGAAGATCAGGGCCAGCGCTAGTCCGGTCGGTATACACATCCATAAAAGCCATGGGCGTGCTTTACCCCATTTACTCTTTGTCTTATCAATCATATTGCCTGCGATCAGATCCGTAATACCGTCCAGCAGCCTCGATATAAAGAACATCGTTCCGACTGCTCCTGCCGCGATCGCTACATTATCCGTATAGAACATGGTCAGGATCGCGCTTAAGATCGAGTTCATCGTTCCCGGTATCTCGCCGAGACCATAGCCCAGCTTTTCACCAAAAGTAACTCCCTGTATGTTTTTCATCTTACTTTCATCCTTTTCTCTTTATTTCTTCAGGCTCCTCCTTTTACAGATTCTGACGTCATAATCTCTCAAAGCACCTTTAAGATGCTGTTATCATACCATCCTCACAGCATATGGAAAAGTATATCTGATGACACATTAGAGGTGAAAATGCGACATCCGGTCTGTCGCATTTGACAAGACCGGATGTCGCATTTTATACTTTTAATATCAGTTCGGTCCTCAGAACACAGCCGGACTCTTGTTCACCGACCATAAAGCAACTCAGGATCAGGAGGCGTCTCAATGATATTCCGAGAGAAATTTCCAAAACAAACAGAAATGAGCGAATTGGAGCTTGTATTAAAAGAGATTTGGAAGGCGCGTCCCGAGCTGAATCTGGATTCCCCACATCCTCAGGAATATTATGCCGATGTGTTTGCAGCCGCGGCAAGGATCACGAACCATCCGTTTCCGGACAAGATTCTGAATACAAGGCTGGATGAATCGTCATTTTTCAGAGATAATTACGATACAGAGCTGTACCGCCATCTCAGATATCTCCCCCCTATCCTTCACACACATTCCTTTCTGGAAATCGCCTGTGTGATCGAAGGGGCATGCACAAACTATGTCCGTCAGCAGGAACTCCATATGAATAAGGGAGATATCTGCATTATCGCCCCGGAGACAGAACACGCAATCGGCGTCTTCTCCGATGACTGTATCATCATAAACATCATCCTTCGGGTCAGTACATTTGAGAAAGCTTTCTTCGGGGTATTGTCGGAAAACGACATTCTCTCCGATTTTTTCATGCGCGCCCTGTACCGTTCCAAGTCGCACCCCTATCTCTATTTCCGTGCCGGGGACGATCAGGAACTCTTTGATTACGTGCTGTATGCATATGAGGAATTTCTCGGAAACCGCCAGTATAAGACTCGTTTACTCAACAATATCATCGGCGCATTCTTTATCATCCTTCTGCGCAATCACGGATCGGATGTGATCGTACCCGGGATTGACACAAAAGGCTGTGATGAAAATGTGATTTTTCTTCTGAAATATATGCAGGAGAATTATTCTGCCGTAACCCTGAGTTCTCTGGCTGAGTTTTTTAACTACAGCGAACGGCAGATCCAGAGGATCATAAAAAAGAGTACGGGGATGAGCTTCAGTGAGAACATCCAGAAGCTGAAGATGAAGCGCGCGGCACAGCTTCTCCTTAATCCGGATAAAACGATTTCCGAAATCGCAGAGGAACTCGGATATTCTGATGTCGGAAATTTCCGTCATGTTTTCAAAAAACACTTCGGTTCCACTCCCATGGAATACAGATCCTCTCTCTCCTCATAGATCATGAAAGATGTTCATATTGGGCGGATTTCTTCTGATCGTTACAGGCTTTTTGAAGAGGGGCGTCAATTCTGTATCTGTCTTCCGTACAATTCGGTCACTCTTGCGATCTCTTTTACCGTCGCTTTGTCTAACTGTCCTTTCTTCATGCGCCATACCCAGTTCCCGCCGAGCGTGGACGGGATATTGATGCGCGCCTCACTGCCCAGATTCAGGTAATCCTGCATGGGGATCACACACAGATCGGCAACGCTGCTCATAGCCATGGCGATAAAGTCTTTCGTCAGCGTGTCCTCGTCAAGTCGTTCCTTACACATATACTCTTTCGCGAAGTCTCTGGCGTCTTTTCCCACTTCATGGTACCATCCTCTTGTCGTATCATTATCATGAGTACCCGTGTAGACTACGCAGTTAGTCGGATAAGTATGGGGCAGATAGTTGGAGGACTCGCGCGCGTCGAATGCGAACTGGAGTACTTTCATGCCCGGGAATCCGCTGTCTTTCAAAAGCCGGAGCACGCTCGGTGTAAGAAATCCGAGGTCTTCGGCGATGATCGCCGGTCTGCCAAGCTTCGCCTCAATGGCGCGGAACAGATCCATTCCCGGTCCCGGCATCCATTTTCCGTTTACGGCTGTATCATCGCCGTATGGGATTGCGTAATACTCGTCAAAGCCGCGGAAATGATCGATACGCACCACGTCATAAAGCTTGAAACAGTACTCGATCCTTTTGATCCACCACTCATACCCTGTCTTTTTGTGATAATCCCAGTCATAGAGGGGATTTCCCCAGAGCTGTCCTGTGGCGGAAAATGCGTCCGGCGGGCATCCTGCCACTCCGGTGGGCTCATTGTTCTCGTCAAACCGGAACATCTCGGGAGCAGCCCATGTATCCGCGCTGTCAAACGCCACATAGATCGGGATATCGCCGATGATCTGAATGCCTTTCTCGTTTGCATATGCGTGAAGTTTATTCCACTGCTTATCAAATTCATACTGCTGGAATTTGTAGAATCCGATCTCCTCTGCGAGTTTCTCTCTCTCTTCCGCCAGCGCATCTGCCTCACGGTTTTTCAGCGGCGCATCCCACTCGCTCCAGCTAACTCCGCCTTTACTGTCTTTTATGGCCATGTACAGGCTGTAGTCGTCCAGCCAGAATGCCTGATCCGTGACGAATTTTACATAGTCCCCATCATTCTCGCCGCCTTTTTCACAGAAACGGTCGTATGCCTTTTTCAGCGCTTTGAATCTGGAATTATAGATTTTCTCATAATCGATGCAGTCTGCCCGATCGCCGAAATCGTATGCCTTGCACTCTTTTTTCGTCAGAAGTCCCTCTTTGATGAGAGTCTTCAGGTCGATAAAATACGGATTTCCCGCGAACGTGGAGAAAGACTGGTACGGGGAATCCCCGTAACCAGTCGGTCCAAGCGGAAGTATCTGCCAGTAACTCTGGCCCGCCTCTTTTAACATATCCACGAATTTATACGCATCCTTTGAGACACATCCGATCCCGTACTTTGTCGGAAGGGAAAATATCGGTAA
>CAZJRY010000088.1:0-10321 GCA_964548625.1 uncultured Mediterraneibacter sp. | reverse complement strand
CATCACATCATCGTTCTCATACTGGATGGAACTTGTCTTAACAGAAATATAAGCCGCATATTTCTTGAAGTTCTCCGGCAGGTGCGATGAGTACAGCACTGTCAGGTTCGGCTCCGGTGACGGTCCCATGTTCTCCAATGTGTGGAGGAAACGGTAGTCGTTCTTTGTTACCATGTGGCGTCCGTCCATTCCGATTCCCGCCATCTCCAGTGTAGCCCATACCGGGTCTCCGGAGAACAGCTCGTTGTAGGACGGGATTCTTGCGAACTTCACCATTCTGAACTTCATTACCATATGGTCGATGAGCTCCTGAGCCTGCTCCTCTGTCAGGATGCCTTTCTCCATATCCCTCCGGATATAGATATCAAGGAATGTGGAAATACGTCCTACACTCATCGCAGCGCCGTTCTGAGTCTTGATTGCTGCAAGGTATCCGAAGTACAGCCACTGTACAGCCTCTTTTGCGTTTGTGGCCGGTTTGGAAATATCATAGCCGTAGGACTCTGCCATTTCTTTCATGCCGTTGAGCGCACGGATCTGATCGGCGATCTCTTCACGGAGACGGAAATCCGTTCCTTTCATTCCGTGTCTCTCGTACTCTACAAAATCAGACTGTTTCTTCTCGATCAGATAATCAATGCCATACAGAGCCACACGGCGGTAGTCGCCTACGATACGTCCTCTTCCGTATGTATCCGGAAGTCCTGTGATGATCTTGTTGTGACGCGCTTTTTTCATTTCAGGCGTATAGATGTCAAATACTGCCTGATTGTGTGTTTTATGATATTTTGTAAAGATTTCATGAAGTTTTTCACTCGGAGTATATCCGTAGGTTGTACAAGCCTGCTCCGCCATTTTGATCCCGCCGTACGGCATGAATGCTCTTTTAAGCGGTTTATCCGTCTGAATACCTACAACCTGTTCCAGATCTTTCATGTCTTCATTAATATATCCTGCGCCATATGCTGTCAGTCCGGAAACAACCTCTGTCTCCATATCAAGAACGCCGCCCTTCGCACGTTCCTCTTTCTGGAGTTTCTGAAGTTCTCCCCAAAGTTTATTTGTCGCCTCTGTCGGCTCCGCAAGGAAAGACTCGTCTCCGTCATACTGAGTATAGTTATGCTGGATGAAATCACGCACATTGACTTCCTCTTTCCAGATATGTCCGCCAAAGCCATCCCACTGGTCAAAATTTACATTTCCCATTTGCTGAAACCTCCTCCGAAATCTTCTAAGTCTCTTATTGCATGCGATAGTATATCATCATGGTCATAAAAAAGCAAGCTTTATTTTAATAACAGTTCTCATTTTCGCTTATGTACCTGATTTTGTACAAAACGGAGCATTTCCCCAATATGTTGTGTATATATTTTTATTAAAATGCTTTAATTAGTGGATTGATACCATTTTCACATTCTGTTATAATACATCGGTAGGGCAGGTACATGCATGTTGTCAGAAACTTTCACTGTACCGCCTGCAGAGTTATCAATTTTTATTCAATCGGAAAGGCAGAGAAATCAGTATGAAAATCCGAAAAACCCATCCGGATGAACTGGAATCACTTATAAAAATGTATGAAAATGCCCGCCTTTTCATGGCAGGCCACGGCAACGCCTCTCAATGGGGACAGACCTATCCTAAAAAAACTCTGATAGAGGAAGACATTGAATCCGGATGTTCCTATGTCTGCGAAGAACATGGACAGATCATCGCCACATTCTATTACAAAGAAGGAGCCGATGATACATATCGGCGGATCTACAGCGGAGAGTGGCTGAACGAACGCCCTTACGGAGTTGTCCACCGCATCACTTCGGACGGAACCGTAAAAGGCGCCGCTTCATTCTGTCTGAACTGGGCATTCCGGCAATGCCGCAATTTAAAGATCGACACACACAGAGATAACCGGATCATGCAGCATCTTCTTGACAAAAACGGCTTTACGTACTGCGGGATCATCTATACCGAAGACGGCAGTGAACGTATGGCATACCAAAAGGCGGAGTGAAATTCACCCCGCCCTTTTCTTGTGATAAATCGCTTTCTTAACTTAATAAATCAATTCACCGGTCATCTCTCCGGAAATCATGCAGTCATGAATCCTGTTCTCCGAAGCGGATCTTCTTATATGCCTTGATCTCTTCCACGCATCTCTCGAATCCGAGTTTTCCGCTGTTCAGGCACAGATCGTAGTTTCTCGCATCCGCCCATTCATGACCTGTGTGATAGCGGTAGAAATCTCCTCTGTATGCGTCGGTCTTCTCAATGAATTTCTGCATTTCTTTCTCTGTCATGCTGTGACGTTCCATAGCTCTTTCCAGACAGAACTTTTTATCTGCATGGATGAATACGCTCATAACATTCGGATAGTCCTGCAGCACATAATCAGCACATCTTCCGATGATGATACAGGATTCCTTTGCGGCCAGGTCTTTGATTATCTTTGCCTGATAATTAAACAGGTTGTCATCCGACGTAAATCCTTTGTCTTCCGGCGGAAGAAGTTCTCCGTCGTACGGACGGTTCAGGATACGGAACCAGCCCGCATGGCGGATCTTCTCATCCGACATGCCGAAGAGACGCTCATTGATGCCGCTGTCCTCAGATGCCATCCGCAGGATCTCACGGCTGTAGCAGTTGACGCCCAGATCTTTTGCGAGCATCGCGCCGATCGTCTTTCCCCCGCTTCCGTACTGCCTTGAGATCGTAATGACGATATTTTTCATAAAGCTGCACCTCCTCTAATCATAACACCCATTATATAAATGCTACTCTCCCAGATAAGCTTTCTTGATGGAATCGTCCTCCAGAAGATCTTTTGCATTTCCTTCGAGTACGATCTTACCTGTCTCAAGCACATACGCTCTGTCCGCGATCGCAAGGGCCTTTTTCGCATTCTGCTCCACGAGGAGAACAGTGGTCCCTCCCTCACTTACAGATCGGATAATATCGAAGATCTCATTGACGAGGATCGGCGAGAGTCCCATGGACGGTTCATCCATCAGTATGATCTTCGGCTTTGACATGAGCGCGCGGCCCATTGCAAGCATCTGCTGCTCGCCGCCGCTTAAGGTTCCCGCCATCTGGTTTTTCCGCTCTTTCAAACGGGGAAAACGTTTATATACATTTGCCAGGCTTTCTTCGATCTCATTCTTATCTTTCCGCGTGTAGGCGCCCATCTTCAGATTCTCATACACACTCAGTTCCGCGAACACGCGCCGTCCTTCCGGGACATGTGCCATTCCCATAGAAACAATCCTGTGGGCAGGCACCTTCGTGATGTCTTTGCCCTCAAAGAGCACATGGCCGTTTTTAGGTGAAAGAAGTCCTGTGATCGTGTGCAGCGTTGTTGTCTTCCCCGCGCCGTTGGCGCCGATCAGAGCGATAACCTCGCCTTTATTCACCTCAAATGAAATGCCTTTGATTGCCTGGATCACTCCGTAATATACTTCCAGATCTTTGACTTCAAGCATTGCCATAACCAGTTTCCTCCTATTCTCCGAGATATGCCGTAATGACCTGCGGATCGTTCAATACATCCGATGTACTGCCCTGACAGAGCACCTCGCCGAAATTAAGCACTGTCAGTTTCTCGCAGATTCCGCTTACCAGTTTCATATCATGTTCGATCAGAAGGATCGTCATGTGGAATTCATCGCGGACAAGACGGATCATATCCATCAGTTCCCCTGTCTCGTTCGGATTCATACCGGCAGCCGGTTCGTCCAGAAGCAGAAGCTTCGGCTCCGTGGCAAGTGCCCTCGCGATCTCCAGGCGTCTCTGCTGACCGTAGGGAAGATTCGACGCTTTTCTGTACGCGGCTTCTTCCAGATGAAACACTCTCAGCAGTTCCATTGCCTGCTCATCCATCTCTTTCTCTACTCTCCTGTAACCCGGAAGGCGCAGGATCCCCTCGACCGTGGAATAATGATGCTTATTGTGGAGTCCCGCTTTTACGTTATCCAGAACGCTCAGTTCTTTAAAAAGACGGATATTCTGAAACGTCCTTGCGATTCCTTCCCTGCTGATGTCGATAGTCTTTTTCCCCGTGATATCTCTCCCGTCCAGGATCACTTTCCCCGTATCCGGTCTGTACACTCCTGTCAGAAGGTTAAAGACAGTTGTCTTTCCCGCTCCGTTGGGTCCGATCAGCCCGTAAAGTTCTTCCTTTTCAATCGAAATATCAAATGCATTCACCGCGCGGAGACCGCCGAACGAGATACCCAGATTTTTTACTTCCAGTAATGCCATTATTTCACAGCCTCCTTTTTCTTTTTAAAGAAGGAAAGATGTTTTTCTCTCCACTCGATCGCTTTCGGCGCCCAGTTAAAGAGCATCATCGCGATCAGCACGATCGCATAGATCAGCATACGGTAATCCTGCAGTCCTCTCAAAAGCTCCGGGAGAAGGGTCAGGATCACGGCCGCGATAATTGAGCCTCTGATGTTTCCGATACCGCCCAGCACGACAAAGACAAGGATCATAATGGACTGGTTATATCCGAAGTTATTCGTGTTCGCTGTCAGCGCGGACAGGTTATGCGCATAGAGCACGCCCGCGCCGCCGGCCAGTGCAGCCGAGACAGTAAACGCCATCAGCTTATATTTTGTAATATTGATCCCCACAGACTCAGCCGCGATCCGGTTATCACGGATTGCCATGATCGCGCGTCCGTCTCTGGAGTTGATCAGATTGAGCACGATAAACAGGGTGATCAGGATCATGATAAATCCGATAAGGAATGTAGAATCCTGCGGCGTGCCCGTGATTCCCTGAGGTCCGTTTACAATAACGGTTCCGTCCGCATCCAGATTCAGATCCATCACGTCCGTTGTGGAGAAATGGAATCCGCCGGAATCTTTTCCGATATACAGAACGTTGACAAGATTCTTGATGATCTCTCCGAATGCCAGCGTAACAATAGCAAGGTAATCTCCCTTTAAGCGGAGTACCGGAACGCCGATGATGATGCCGAAAACCGCTGCCACGGCAATACCGATCAGCATTGCGAAGAAAAAGCGAAGCGCCCCGTTCTCGATCACATCCTTCATATATTTTGAAAAAAACGCACTTGAAAACGCTCCCACACACATAAAGCCCGCATGACCGAGACTCAGCTCCCCGAGGATGCCTACTACAAAATTAAGAGAGACTGCCATGATCACATAAATACAGACCGGAACCATGATACCCTCCAGCAGGCTGGAAATGTTGCCTGTGGCGATCAGCGTCTGCATGATGGCAAAAGCAAGGATTACCATGCCATATGTGATAAGATTACTTTTTGTATTTTTATTCATTTTCTTCAACATGCCGTCCACCTACACTTTCTCCTGAATCTTCCTGCCCAAAAGTCCCGTAGGTTTCACTAAAAGTACGATAATAAGCACTGCAAATACCAGAGCGTCCGCCATCTGTGACGTGATATACGCCCTGCCGAAGATCTCGATGATCCCAAGGAGCAGCCCCCCGATGAACGCACCGGGGATCGAACCGATCCCGCCGAATACTGCCGCCACAAACGCCTTGATACCCGGCATGGCTCCGGTATACGGTGTTACGCTCGGATACGCCGAACAGTACAGGACGCCGGCAATTGCTGCCAGAGCAGAGCCGATGGCAAATGTCAGGGCGATCGTTCCGTTCACGTTGATCCCCATAAGCTGTGCGGCTCCTTTGTCCTCGGATACGGCACGCATCGCCTGACCCGGTTTTGATTTCTGCACAAACGCGACAAGCACGATCATAATGACAATACAGACTCCGATCGTGACGATCGTAACTCCCGAGATGCTGAGCTCTCCCCCTGCCAGCGTGATCCCGCTCCAATTGATAACCGACGGGAAAGTCTTTGCGTTGGAGCCAAATGCGAGAAGCGCGATATTCTGCAGCAGATAGCTGACACCGATCGCGGTGATCAGTACGGACAGCGATGAAGACGCATTCCTCAGCGGTTTGTACGCGATCCTCTCGATCACGATCCCCAGTATTGTACACACCACAATTGCGATCAGAACCGCGATGACCGGAGACAGCCCCGCCTGCGACATGGCGAGCAGCGCCATATATGCCCCGATCATGATGACATCGCCGTGCGCGAAGTTCAGCATTTTCGCAATACCGTAAACCATGGTATATCCAAGAGCGATGATCGCGTAGACACTTCCAAGACTTAATCCGTTGATTAAATACGATATAAAGCTCATATTCATTCCCTTCCATTCAATTGACTGTAATATACCGATTAATTATATCACAGAAATAAGACAGTAAGCAATAAAAAAGTCGAGTACGCTCGGTTTTCCACGGTTTTATCCATGCAGACATCTGACGGCGGGAAACAGATTTATGCCTGCGTAAGAATCCGGCGGCTGACAATCAGTCCCTGCCAATGGCGCACACGAAAAAAGAGAGCCGGGAAACATCTCTCATACATTTCCCGGCTCCCCTTTTTCTGTTTCTCATACATTACTCACGGGTTTCCCACTTCCGGTAGATCGCCTCCAGCGCATCCACCACTCCGTCGATTCCCAGCAGACTCGCATTGAACATCATACTGTTGGCGCCGATGCCGCCCCATTCTCTTTTCGTGCGCGTCTCATAATAGTTCTTCCTGTCGCGGTCCGTCTTCCTGATCTTGTCAGCCGCCTGCTTTTCATCCAGCTTATAGAGTTTCATGATCCGGCGGATCCGGTCCTCTTTATACGCATAGATAAACGTATTGATACAGTTTGTATAATCACCGAGGACATAATCCGCGCATCTGCCCACAAAGATTCCCGGCCCCGCTTCCGCCAGCTTTCGGATGATAGCCGCCTGTCTCTCATACACCCGGTCTGTCAGTGTCTTAGCCGGTTCATCACTGTTCATAAACCCCCGATATTCCAGACTGCTTGCTGCATAGGCTGAAAGGAATCTTCCAAGGATCGTCTCATCCACCTTCGTCGCGTCTTCATTGCTGATACGCAGTTCCTGTGCCGCCATGCGGATCAGATTGTGGTCGTACAGCGGAATATCGAGCCTCTCCGCCAGTCTGTTTCCGATCTCATGTCCGCCGCTTCCGAACTGTCTGCCGATCGTTATGATCGTATGCTGCATCATATCTGTCACTCCTCTCTGCAAAGCGCTGTATTTATCGTGCCGGGAATTCGCCTGCGGCTGCCGGCCGATTTCCGATCTTTTCTTTACAGTTAGATTATATCATCATTATTCACAAATTGAACAGTGTTTTTCGTATATTTCTGTAAATTTTGCGCAATATGCATCTGATATCAGAAAACAGATTTATTTTCCGCTGACAATCGTGTAGTATCCTTTTGACGTGATAATGTATACTATCACATAAAAGAAAGCAAATACAATGTAGCAGCATATTGTCACAAGGAGCAGAATTTTCTCCTCTGTAGCAGATATAAGGAGCAGGATCTTGGAGATCATCGGATACGCGAAAGCGAGATGGACCCCGGCGGTGATCAGCGGCAGAAAGAATACCGTCAGTACCTGCGAATTGATACTCTGCTTCACTTCCTTCCGGGTCATACCCACTTTCATCAGGATATCGAACCGGTCCTGATCCTCATATCCCTCCGAGATCTGCTTGTAATACATGATCAGCACTGTACCGAAGAGGAACACCGCGCCGAGAAGTACACCAAGGAAGAAAAGCCCTCCGTAGATCGCGATGGAATCTATCCTCCCTTCGGCTTTGGAATCGATATAATAGTGTGGATAATCCACAGCTCCGTCCGTTTCATCCTCTGAAACCGTCAGCGCTCCGATCCGTTCGAGGATTTCATTATAAATGTCAATCTGTTTCTGATCATTACAGGACAGATCAAAGCCATAACTCTCTTCAATATAGGTAATCGACAGGCTTTCATCCTCTTCCGCGAGCGAATTCCCGTACTCTTCTATCTGACTGATCACAGACATATCTTTCACGACAATGAAAAATGCTCCCATAATATTCGCCTGTGCAGTTCCCGCGGGAAACGGCTGCCGATCCATGATCTTTACATTCCATGAGCCGCAGCCGGCAATCGACAGCGTATCATAGTCATAATCGGCCTTAAACGAATAGAGCAAAAGTTCGTCGTCCGAGAGTTCCTTATTTTCGCCGGAAAGTCTGTTATAGTCTTCAAGGCTGATCATATAGATGCTCCGGATTGATTCCACATCGCCCGTTCCTGTCTCAGCATAACCGTCCATACTCAGCCTGAACTCATCGCCATACTGAAATCCTGCTGCGCTGTAGAGATGAAAGGTCTCCACATTTTCCATTTCCTCCCCGTATTCGGAAAGCACTTCTGAAACGATTTCTTTATACGGCTCTGTCTCGCTGTAATCATCCGAAGTCAGCTCCATCGTAATATCGTGCGGATATCTCTTCTCGATGCCGTCCTCAGTCTGTGCATACAGGCACACCGTAGATGACAGTGTCACGAGTACCATGGTGGACAGGATACAGATTGACGCAAGTCCCGCCCCGTTCCTTTTCATACGATAGATCATAGATGAAAGGGAGACAAAATGTTTTGTTTTATAGTAATATTTCTTATTCTTCTGGAGCAGTCTGCACAGCGCTACAGATCCCGATATAAAGAGCAGATACGTAGCGATGATCACCATAACGACCGCGACAAGGAACATGACCATCGCCGACCAGGGATCGATGACCGCCACCGCCAGATAATATGCCCCGGACAGCAGCGCCGCTCCTGCAAGCGCCAGTATCCAGTTTGCTTTCGGCGGTTTTTCACCTACATTTTCACTCTTCAACATCTCTACCGGACGAAGCCGGAAGATATAAAATATCATCCGCAGCATGATAAGGAGATAGATCCCCATGAAAAGAACTGCCGTTACTATAACAGGCTCCGGCTCTACCCGGATCGCGAATCCCGTCTCTCCGCTCAGGATACGGATCGCGGCAAGCTCTGCCAGCTTGGAGAAAAGAATGCCCAGAAGAAGCCCTGCCACAATGGAGACTGCCGCCGTCAGTACATTTTCCCATACAAGGATCTTGACCAGATTGCGTTTTCCCATCCCGAGGATGTTATAAAGTCCGAATTCTTTCTGCCTTCTGCGGATCAGAAATGAATTCGTATAGTACAGAAAGATCAGAGAGAATATCGCTATGACAAACACTCCAACCATGAGGAATGACTGAAGCATATCTCCTCCCCGCACCGACGTAAAGTCAGCCGAAAATCCGAGATAATAAACAATATAGAACATCATGATCATGCAGATGCATGTGAGGATATATGGGAAGTAAAGTTTCCTGTTCTTCACGATCCCGTCTTTTGCAAGTCTGATATAGAATCCGCCATTCATCGTCTGTCACCGCCTGTCGCCAGTATTGTGAGTGTGTCAGAGATCTTCTGATAGAGCTGTTCATCCGACATATTCCCTCTGTAGACCTGATGGTACACTTCTCCGTCGCGGATAAAGAGAACCCGTCCCACTTTGCCGGCAGCCTTGACCGAGTGTGTCACCATAAGGATCGTCCGGCCTTTCTGGTTTATCTTTGCAAAGAGTGCCAGAAGTTCATCGGTTGCCCGGGAATCAAGCGCCCCGGTGGGTTCGTCGGCGAGGATAATCCGGGGATCTGTGATCAATGCTCTTGCGGCCGCCACTCTCTGTTTCTGTCCTCCGGAGATCTCATAAGGGTACTTTTCCAACAAAGATGCGATTCCCAGCTCTTTGGCGACAGGCATGAGCTTTTTCGTCATCTCCTTGTATGTCTCGCCTTTGAGAACGAGCGGCAGGAGAATGTTGTCCTTTACATTAAATGTATCGAGAAGATTGAATTCCTGAAACACGAATCCCAGATTGTCTCGCCTGAACTCCGAGATATTCTTATCTTTTATCGCCGAGAGCGGCTTCCCGTCCAGATAGACTTCACCTTCCGTCGGCTTATCCAGTGCCGCCAGCATGTTCAGGAGCGTGGTCTTACCCGCCCGTGTCAAATAACAGCAAAAAAAAATTATCTTTTTTTAGCGAAAAATGACAAGGGAGTTTATCTTCTTATATAGCTAACTGTACCTTGTCATATTACACACTTATGATCTCCTGTATCACTTGTCTTACGGTTCCTCTTTTTTTCCTGCACCCATCCGCATTTTGTTATAAACAGATGTCCCTTATCATCGGTTTCATATATAATATTGATCTTTGTATTCTGAATGCGAGATTTGCGGGGAACATGCAGACTATTTATGTATGCACCACGTGAGAACGCTGAAATCGCTGAAAGGCCGAGATATATTCGAGCAGAAAATGCTGAAAATGAGAAGAAAATCTCTGGCTCTCTGCC
>CAZJRY010000087.1:0-10359 GCA_964548625.1 uncultured Mediterraneibacter sp. | reverse complement strand
GACGTACTGCCGGCAGTCTTGTTGTGTCCGGTCCGATGTGATATAATGTGTTATTATCAGAACAGACGGTATTTATTTTCTGAGAAGAACATCCGGCAGGGAGGCAATATGAATTTAGATAAGAAAAGTATAAAACAGTTACGGCAGCTTATCCTGTTTACAATCGTCATACTGGTTGCGATCTGGAACTACGCGATCATTTTCGAATGGATCGGATTTGCTTTCGGCATCATTTTTCCGTTTCTGCTGGGAGGCGCCATTGCATTCGTGATAAATGTGCCTATGAATTTTCTGGAAGAGAAGATATTTAGAAATAAGTATCTGAAAGATAAAAAGATCGCGAAGCGTATCGCACGGCCCGTTTCGCTCATGCTGACGATCGCGATCGTAATCGGCGCAGTTGTTCTGGTAATGTTTGTTGTTATCCCGGAGCTGACAAGGACGGTCATATCGCTGGGGATGACGATCCGGGCATTCGTTCCGGACGCACAGGATTTTCTTGAGGATCTTTTTACAAATAACAGTGAAGCGAGCAAATGGCTGGACGATCTGAATCTGGATGTGGATCAGTTGATGGAAAGCGCCATGTCTTTTTTTCAGAACGGAGCAGGTGACGTCCTGAACTCGACGATGTCGGCTATCGGGTCCATTGTAAGCGGGGTGACGATCTTTGTGATCGCATTTGTATTCGGGTGCTATGTACTGCTGCAGAAAGAAAAGCTGCGCGTACAGGTTACAAAGGTAATGTACGCGTACTTCCCGGAAAAGCGCGTGGAGTGGTGTCTGGAAGTATGCTCGCTCACTGCGAGATCGTTTTCCAGCTTCCTGACAGGACAGTGCGTGGAAGCGCTGATCCTCGGGTTTATGTTTTTTATAGTTATGAGTATTCTGAACATGCCCTATACGCTGCTGGTCGCTGTGCTGATTGCTTTTACGGCGCTGATCCCGATCTTCGGGGCTTTTATCGGATGTATCGTAGGCGCGTTTCTGATCCTGATGGTGGATCCGGTGCAGGCGCTTATTTTTGTCATCATGTTCCTTGTCCTGCAGCAGATCGAAGGAAATCTGATCTATCCGAAAGTAGTCGGAGCATCTGTGGGGCTTCCGTCTATCTGGGTGCTTGCGGCAGTGACGATCGGCGCCAACCTGATGGGAGTTGTCGGCATGCTGATCTTTATTCCCATTGTCTCGGTTATTTATACACTTCTCAGGGCCAGTGTTTATAAAAGGCTGAAGAGTAAACACCGGAATCTCGGGACCGGCAGGGAGGAACGTGCGGAAGAGCCGAAAAAGAGTAACAGCCCTGCAAAAAAATAATACGAAGAACTTGACTTACATCCGTCCGCCGTGGTATACTACTACGGCGAATGGAAGTAGGTCTTTTTTTTTTTTCTAAAAACCGATGGCTTCGCAACCATCAGTAACACGTAGTGAATATGTTAAAAGCGAGGTGGAAGTTGTGCGCACAAGAATTACGCTCGAGTGTACGGAATGCAAAAACCGTAACTATAACATGACGAAGGATAAGAAAGCTCATCCGGAACGCATGGAGACGAAGAAGTACTGCAGATTCTGCAAATCACACACACTGCACAAAGAAACGAAGTAGCTGCCGGAAGGAAGTGGACAAATGAGTGATAAAACAAAGGCTCAGAAGAATAACTGGTTCAAAGGGCTTCTGGCAGAGTTCAGGAAAGTCATCTGGCCAGACAAGAAGACACTTGCAAAACAGACTGCAGCGGTTGTTGCGGTCTCCGTAGTTCTCGGTCTGATTATCGCAGTGATCGACGCGCTCCTGAACTATGGGATTAAATTTTTGGTAGGCTAGCTGACCGTGTCAGAAAGGTGATTTTATGTCAGAGGCAAAATGGTATGTAGTCCATACTTATTCAGGGTATGAAAACAAAGTAAAAGCGAACATTGACAAGACGATCGAAAACCGTCATCTGGAAGATCAGATCCTTGAGGTGCGCGTTCCCATGGAGGAAGTGACAGAACTCAGGAACGGTGTCCGGAAAGCTGTACAGCGCAAGATGTTTCCGGGCTATGTCATGATCCATATGATCATGAATGACGACACATGGTATGTGGTCAGAAATACCAGAGGCGTGACAGGATTCGTGGGACCGGGTTCCAAGCCTGTTCCTCTGGAGGAGAGCGAGATGCAGAATCTCGGCATCAAACGCGACAATGTTGTTGTCAATTTCGGTGTCGGAGATACGATTGTCGTACTCAGCGGCGCATGGGAGGGAACTGTCGGCGTTGTACAGAGTATGAACGAACAGAAGAAGAGCCTGTCTATCAATGTTGAATTGTTCGGTCGTGAGACACCGGTTGAACTCGGCTTTTCAGAAGTGAAGAAAATGGATTAAAGATGAGTGGGAGGGGCTTTGCCCCGTAAGTACCACAAGGAGGTAATTGAAATGGCAAAAAAAGTAGAAGGTTATATCAAATTGCAGATTCCCGCCGGCAAGGCGACTCCGGCGCCGCCGGTCGGTCCCGCGCTTGGTCAGCATGGCGTAAATATCGTTGAGTTTACAAAGCAGTTCAACGCAAGAACAGCAGATCAGGGAGATGTCATCATTCCGGTTGTGATCACTGTATACAATGACAGAAGCTTCAGCTTCATCACAAAGACACCGCCGGCAGCGGTTCTGATCAAGAAAGCATGCAAGATCCAGTCCGGTTCAGGCGTGCCGAACAAGAATAAAGTCGCAACGATCACAAAGGCTCAGCTTCAGGAGATCGCGGAGACAAAGATGCCTGACCTGAACGCGGCATCCGTAGAGGCTGCTATGAGCATGGTGGCGGGAACATGCCGTTCCATGGGTGTCGTTGTAGAAGAGTAGAGCACTTGGCGAGGTCTTTTCGAGCTTAGTGTGAAGGCAGATACTCCGAGCGTAGCGAGGATGTATCTTCTTTGGAGTCTGGTGCATTTACCTTATAGTTAATTCAGTGGGAGGGGAACGTTCCCGCTAATACCACAAGGAGGTTTTTATAAAATGAAACGAGGAAAGAAATATATCGAAGCTGCGAAACTGATCGAGAGAGGAAATCTCTACGACAAAAATGAAGCAGTAGCGCTTGTTAAGAAAACAGCAGTAGCAAAGTTTGACGAGACGATCGAGGCTCACATCAGAACAGGCTGTGACGGACGTCACGCAGATCAGCAGATCCGCGGCGCGGTCGTGCTTCCGCACGGAACAGGTAAGAAAGTACGTATCCTTGTGTTTGCCAAGGACGCGAAGGCTGAGGAAGCAAAAGCGGCAGGAGCTGATTTTGTAGGAGGAGACGAACTGATCCCGAGAATCCAGAACGAGGGATGGCTTGACTTCGACGTAGTTGTAGCGACTCCGGACATGATGGGAATCGTAGGACGTCTCGGACGTGTACTCGGACCGAAAGGTCTTATGCCGAACCCGAAAGCCGGAACAGTTACGATGGATGTGACAAAGGCGATCAATGAGATCAAAGCCGGTAAGATCGAGTACAGACTTGACAAGACAAACATCATCCATGTACCGATCGGTAAAGTTTCCTTTACCGAAGAGCAGTTAGCGGACAACTTCCAGACGCTTATCGACGCAATCAACAAGGCAAGGCCGGCAGCGGTCAAGGGACAGTACCTGAAGAGCATCACTCTTACATCCACGATGGGTCCCGGCGTGAAGGTCAATCCTCTGAAACTTGCGTAATTTAATGAATATAAGGCCCTCATATCGTGTGGTATGAGGGCTTTTCTGTCTGATCCGTAAATATCGGAAAAACAGGAAAATGGCAGGAGAAAAGTGCAGAAAACACTTGACAAAACATAATCCGGATGTTATGGTAAAACAGCAACTGCCGAAGACAGTAGGTGCTGTAAAGCGTAAGGATCAAAACGCCTACCGAGGAGAGTCAGATTTATTACGAGAGTATGAATTTACAAACCTCTGTGTCTTTGCGGCGCAGAGGTTTTTTACTTTGGCAGTACACGCAAAAGGTGACCGTTCAGCCCGCGCCATTCGTAAAACCGCACTTCGTGCTTATTGCGGCTGCCGCCGCTGTTTTACTCATTGACAGGCGCTCAGCTCATCTGAATATCAGCCGCCGGATTCTTATGCAAGCATAAATCCGTCTCCTGATATCAGATGGCTGGACTGTTACCGCAAAATATATAAGGAGGTGTACCAGAAGTGGCAAAAGTTGAATTAAAACAGCCGATCGTAGAGGCAATCGCAGAAGAGATCAAAGATGCCCAGTCAGTTGTGCTTGTTGATTACCGCGGACTTACAGTTGCTCAGGACACAGAGCTCCGTAAACAGCTCAGAGAAGCCGGCGTTGTATACAAGGTATACAAGAACACAATGATGAAGAGAGCTTTTGAAGGAACTGAGTGCGAAGGTCTTGAGAGCTGCCTTGAAGGACCGAGCGCTATCGCGGTATCCAAGGACGACGCGACAGCTCCGGCAAGAATCCTGTGCAATTTCGCAAAGGACGCTCCGGCACTGGAACTTAAAGGCGGTGTTGTAGAAGGAAATATCTATGACGTAGCAGGACTGACAGAACTGTCCAAAATTCCGTCAAGAGAAGTGCTTCTTTCCAGACTGCTTGGAAGCATGCAGTCACCGATCGCGAACTTTGCTCGTGTTATTAAGCAGATCGCCGAGAAAGACGGCGAGGCGGCGCCGGCAGAGGAAGCGGCAGATGAGGCGCCTGCAGCCGAGACAGCAGAGGCTCCGGCGGCAGAGTAAGCGCAGACGCGCACAGAGATGTGCATAACGCGAATGTCAGCGGGCAAGACCTGCAAAGTGAAATTAATAAATTAAAGAATAAGAAAAATGGAGGAAATCAAAAATGGCTAAATTGACAACAGCTGAAATGATCGACGCGATCAAAGAGTTATCAGTATTAGAGTTAAACGAGCTTGTAAAAGCTTGTGAAGAAGAGTTCGGCGTATCTGCGGCAGCGGGCGTTGTAGTTGCGGCAGCAGGCGGAGAAGGAGCTGCAGCGGCAGAGGAGAAAGATGAGTTTGATGTAGAGCTTGTATCTGCAGGCGCTTCCAAGGTTAAAGTTATCAAGGCTGTCCGTGAGATCACAGGTCTTGGGCTGAAAGAGGCGAAAGAGCTCGTAGACAACGCTCCGAAGGTAGTAAAAGAGGCTGTTTCCAAGGCTGAGGCTGAGGAACTCAAGGCTAAGCTTGAAGAGCAGGGCGCAGAGGTTAACCTGAAATAAGCACTCTGAAAATTATCCGGGCGTATCTGTCCGGGATGAGCGGAATATGCGGGGCTGCGGAAGCGGGAAAGCTTCTGCTGTCCCGCATATTTTTAAAGAAGGCGTATGATACCACATATGTTGAGGAATGTCAAGAAAAAATAAAAATTAGTTGTTGACAATAAAAAGAACTTTGTGATATATTTAAAAATGCACCATTATGGGAAGTTGTACCATATATGACGCAAAATGTGTCACAGGGCTCTTTTCGTATTTGTGTAGATTAACAAGAGGAGTGAAACGTCAATGGAGAAAAACAGGATCCGTCCCATTAAAACCGGAAACAGCTTCCGCATGAGCTATTCCAGGCAGAAGGAAGTATTGGAGATGCCTAATCTCATTGAAGTTCAGAAAGATTCCTATCAGTGGTTTCTTGACGAGGGACTTAAAGAGGTGTTCGACGATATTTCCCCGATTTCAGATTTCAACGGTCATTTAAGTCTGGAATTTGTGGATTTTACACTCTGCGAAGACGATGTGAAATACACGATCGACGAGTGCAAAGAACGCGATGCCACTTATGCGGCGCCCTTGAAAGTAAGGGTAAGACTCCACAACAAAGAGACTGATGAGATCAACGAGCACGAAATCTTCATGGGAGATCTCCCGCTGATGACTAAGACAGGCACCTTTGTTATTAACGGGGCGGAGCGTGTCATCGTAAGCCAGCTTGTGCGTTCCCCGGGTATTTATTACGGCATAGCCCATGATAAACTCGGAAAGAAGCTCTATTCGGCGACCGTCATCCCGAACAGAGGCGCATGGCTTGAGTACGAGACCGACTCCAATGACGTTTTTTACGTGCGCGTTGACCGTACAAGAAAAGTGCCGATCACGGTGCTGATCCGTGCGCTCGGCATTGGTACGAATGCGGAGATCACCGATCTGTTCGGAGAGGAACCCAAGATCCTCGCGAGCTTTGGAAAGGATACTGCCGAGAATTATCAGGAGGGCCTGCTGGAACTGTATAAAAAGATCCGGCCGGGCGAGCCGCTGGCGGTAGACAGCGCGGAGAGCCTGATCAACAGTATGTTTTTCGATCCGAGACGCTATGATCTGGCAAAGGTCGGACGCTATAAATTTAATAAAAAGCTTATGCTCAGGAACCGTGTGAACGGCTGTATTCTGGCGGAGGATGTCGTAAGCCCTCTGACCGGTGAGGTCGTAGCCGAAAAAGGGACAAAGATCACACGGGAGATCGCGGATTCCATCCAGAATTCAGCGGCTGAGTATCTGTGGGTCGAGGGAGAGGATGCATCCAGAAATATCAAGATCCTTTCCAATATGATGGTGGATCTGCAGGCGGTTGTCGATATTGATCCGAAGGAAGTCGGAGTGACAGAACAGGTATATTATCCGGTTCTGGCAGGGATTATCGAAGAGTCCGCGGGGGATGTCGATGAGATGAAACGCATGATCAGACGTGATATTCATGATCTGATACCGAAGCACATCACGAAGGAAGATATTCTTGCTTCTATTAACTATAATATCCATCTCGAGTACGGCATCGGCAATGACGATGACATCGATCATCTGGGCAACCGGCGTATCCGCGCGGTGGGAGAACTTCTCCAGAATCAGTACAGGATCGGTCTGTCCAGACTGGAGAGAGTCGTGCGCGAGCGTATGACAACACAGGATCAGGAGGGCATTTCCCCGCAGTCACTGATCAACATCAAGCCGGTGACAGCGGCAGTGAAAGAGTTCTTCGGGTCTTCCCAGCTGTCCCAGTTCATGGATCAGAACAACCCGCTGGGCGAGCTGACACATAAGAGACGTCTCTCCGCACTCGGCCCCGGCGGTCTTTCAAGGGACCGTGCCGGATTTGAGGTGCGTGACGTACATTACTCACACTACGGAAGAATGTGTCCGATCGAGACTCCAGAGGGTCCGAACATCGGTCTGATCAACTCTCTCGCATGTTACGCAAGGATCAACCAGTACGGATTTATCGAGGCGCCGTACCGCAGGGTCGACAAGTCCGATCCGGCGAATCCGCGTGTAACGGATGAAGTAGTCTACATGACCGCGGATGAAGAAGATAACTACCATGTGGCTCAGGCGAATACGCCTCTGGATGAGGAAGGACATTTCGTAAATAAGAATGTGTCCGGACGTTACCGTGAGGAGACACAGGAGTATGAGAAAAATAAATTCGACTACATGGACGTATCCCCGAAGATGGTATTCTCCGTGGCTACGGCTCTGATCCCGTTCCTGCAGAACGATGACGCGAACCGTGCCCTTATGGGATCAAACATGCAGCGTCAGGCAGTGCCGCTGCTCACGACAGAGGCTCCGGTAGTCGGTACGGGAATGGAAGTAAAGGCGGCTGTCGACTCCGGCGTATGTGTTGTCGCGGAGGAAGCAGGTACGGTTGAGAGTTCCACCTCCAAAGAGATCGTGATCCGTCATGAAGACGGGAAAAAGAAGTCATATAAACTGACAAAGTTCCAGAGAAGCAACCAGAGCAACTGCTATAACCAGAGACCGATCGTTGACAAAGGCGATGCAGTGGAAAAGGGTCAGGTGATCGCAGACGGCCCGTCTACTTCCGGCGGTGAGATGGCGCTCGGAAAGAACCCGCTGATCGGATTTATGACATGGGAGGGCTACAATTACGAGGATGCCGTTCTCTTAAGCGAGAGACTGGTACAGGACGATGTCTATACTTCTGTCCATATTGAAGAATATGAGGCGGAAGCCAGAGATACAAAGCTCGGACCTGAGGAGATCACGAGAGATATCCCGGGCGTGGGCGACGATGCGCTGAAAGATCTGGATGAGAGAGGTATCATCCGGATCGGCGCCGAGGTCCGCGCGGGAGATATCCTTGTCGGTAAAGTAACGCCGAAAGGGGAGACAGAGCTGACGGCAGAGGAGCGGCTCCTCCGCGCGATTTTCGGAGAGAAGGCCCGCGAGGTAAGGGACACTTCCCTGAAAGTACCTCACGGAGAGTATGGCATTGTTGTGGACGCCAAGGTGTTTACAAGAGAAAACGGCGACGAACTCTCACCGGGAGTTAATCAGGCGGTCCGCATCTATATCGCGCAGAAGAGAAAAATCTCGGTCGGAGACAAGATGGCCGGACGTCACGGTAATAAAGGTGTCGTTTCCCGTGTGCTTCCCGTAGAAGACATGCCGTTCCTGCCGAACGGACGCCCGCTCGATATCGTGCTTAACCCGCTGGGCGTGCCTTCACGTATGAACATCGGACAGGTACTTGAGATCCACCTGAGCCTTGCGGCGAAAGCGCTCGGGTTTAATATCTCGACACCGGTATTCGACGGCGCGAATGAGATAGATATCATGGATACACTGGATCTCGCAAATGATTATGTAAACCTTGAATGGGATGAATTTGAGAAGAAACACGGGGAAGAGCTTCTTCCGGAAGTGCTTCAGTATCTTTCCGATAACAGGGAACACAGAAAACTGTGGAAAGGAGTGCCGATCTCCAGAGACGGCAAGGTCCGTCTGAGAGACGGCCGGACCGGGGAGTTCTTTGACAGTCCGGTTACGATCGGGCATATGCATTACCTGAAGCTGCACCATCTTGTTGATGACAAGATCCATGCGCGTTCCACAGGTCCGTATTCTCTCGTTACACAGCAGCCTCTGGGCGGAAAGGCACAGTTCGGCGGACAGCGTTTCGGAGAGATGGAGGTGTGGGCTCTCGAGGCCTACGGCGCGTCTTATACTCTGCAGGAAATCCTGACAGTTAAGTCCGATGACGTAGTAGGACGAGTGAAGACATATGAGGCCATCATAAAAGGCGAAAATATACCTGAGCCGGGAGTTCCGGAGTCCTTTAAGGTACTTTTAAAAGAGCTGCAGTCACTGGCGCTCGACGTCCGTGTACTGCGTGACGACAATACGGAAGTCGAGATCATGGAGAATGTCGACTACGGCGAGACAGATCTGCGCCATATCATCGAGGGAGACAGGAAGTACCGGGAGGAGAACGAGTCATTCGGCGACCACGGCTTCACGGAGCAGGAGTTTGTGGGAGAAGAACTGGAGGATATTGAGCCCGAAGAAGAACCGGAGAGCGGCGGCTCAGAGGAGATTCGGTTCGACGAGTATTCAGGATATGATGAAAACTGATAGGAGGAGCCATATACATGCCAAATAACAATGAACAACAATATCAACCGTTAACATTTGATGCGATCAGGATCGGGCTGGCTTCACCGGAAAAGATCCAGGAGTGGTCCAGAGGCGAAGTTACAAAGCCGGAGACGATCAACTACAGGACGTTAAAGCCTGAAAAAGACGGTCTGTTCTGTGAGAGGATCTTCGGACCCAGCAAAGACTGGGAGTGCCATTGCGGCAAGTATAAGAAGATCCGCTACAAGGGTGTTGTGTGTGACCGGTGCGGAGTTGAGGTTACAAAGTCGAGCGTACGCCGCGAACGCATGGGACATATCGCCCTTGCGGCTCCCGTATCCCATATCTGGTATTTCAAGGGGATTCCGAGCCGTATGGGACTGATCCTCGATATATCTCCGAGGACGCTGGAAAGAGTACTTTATTTTGCTTCCTACATTGTATTGGATAAGGGAGAGACAGACCTTCAGAATAAACAGATCCTCTCCGAAGCAGAGTATCAGGAGCAGAAAGAGAAATGGGGCGGCGGCGCGTTTCGCGTAGGCATGGGCGCTGAGGCGGTCAAAGAACTTCTCGAGGCGATCGATCTGGAAAAAGAGTGTGATGAGCTCCAGAAAGCTCTGGAGAATGCGACAGGTCAGAAGAGGGCAAGGATCGTGAAGAGACTGGAAGTCGTCGAGGCTTTCCTCGAGTCCGGCAACCGTCCGGAGTGGATGATCCTGACGGAAATCCCGGTTATCCCGCCGGATCTGCGTCCCATGGTGCAGCTGGACGGAGGCCGTTTCGCAACGTCTGATTTAAATGACCTTTACAGAAGGATCATCAACAGAAACAACCGTCTGAAAAGACTGCTGGAACTGGGGGCGCCGGATATTATCGTCCGCAATGAGAAGCGCATGCTTCAGGAGGCGGTGGACGCCCTGATCGACAACGGCCGCCGCGGACGCGCCGTGACGGGTCCCGGAAACAGGGCGCTCAAATCCCTTTCGGACA
>CAZJRY010000086.1:0-10491 GCA_964548625.1 uncultured Mediterraneibacter sp. | reverse complement strand
CGCTCTTTGGATGTAGTAATGAAGCGGAATCCGGATGTCTGCTTTATATAAAAACAGTAGCAAGGAGATGTAAGTATGAGTATATATGATCTGACGGCATATGAAGTGATCCGGGATAGGGAATTATCCGATCTGAATTCCCGGGGAGCACTTCTCAAACATAAGAAAAGCGGGGCGCGGGTGCTGTTGATGAATAACGATGACGAGAATAAAGTATTCGCTATCGGTTTTCGCACGCCGCCTTCGGACAGCACGGGGGTACCGCACATTATGGAACACTCCGTACTCTGCGGATCAAGGGAATTTCCCGTAAAAGACCCGTTTGTAGAACTTGTAAAGGGATCTCTCAATACATTCTTAAACGCGATGACCTATCCGGATAAGACTGTGTATCCGGTGGCGAGCTGCAATGACAAGGATTTTCAGAACCTGATGCACGTATATATGGATGCGGTGTTTTATCCGAATATTTATCAGAACGATAAGACATTCCGTCAGGAGGGCTGGAGTTACCATCTGGATGATCCGGACGGGGAACTGAAGTTGTCGGGTGTTGTGTACAATGAGATGAAAGGAGCCTTTTCGTCACCTGAGGGCGTACTGGACCGCGTGATCCTGAATTCGCTTTTCCCGGATACTTCCTATGCAAATGAGTCCGGCGGCGATCCGGAAGTGATCCCGGAGCTTACTTATGAGCAGTTCCTTGATTTTCACCGGAAATATTATCATCCGTCTAACAGTTACATCTATCTTTATGGAGATATGGATATGGAAGAGAAGCTGAGATGGCTGGATGAAAAATATCTCTCGGCTTTCGGACGGATCGAGGTGGACTCCGAGATCCGGTATCAGCAGCCCTTCACAGAGATGAAAGAGATCGTACAGGAATATTCCATAGCAAGCGGTGAAAATATTTCCGATAATACTTATCTTTCTTATAATAAGGTGATTGGCACATCTCTGGATGAAAAGCTGTATCTGGCGTTCCAGATCCTGGACTATGCGCTCCTGAGCGCTCCGGGCGCGCCTCTTAAGAAAGCGCTTTTGGACGCCGGAATCGGCAAGGACATTATGGGCTCTTACGACAACGGCGTGTACCAGCCGATCTTCTCCGTGATCGCGAAGAACGCCAACATGGAGCAGAAGGAAGAGTTTATCCGCATAATTGAAGATACGCTGAAAAATATAGTGGAGAACGGTATCGACCGGAAGGCATTGCGCGCCGGTATCAACTATCATGAATTCCGTTTCCGTGAGGCCGATTTCGGAAATTATCCGAGGGGACTCATGTACGGACTGCAGCTTTTTGACAGCTGGCTTTATGATGAGGAGAGGCCGTTCATCCATATGGAAGCGATACCTACATTCGAGTTTCTGAAGAGTCAGGTGGAGACCGGATATTTTGAAGAATTGATACAGACATATCTTCTAGATAATACACACGGATCTGTCGTGATCATCCGCCCGGAGCAGGGGCGTACTGCACGGATGGACCGTGAGCTTGCGGAAAAGCTGCAGTCCTATAAAGACAGCCTGTCGCCGGAGGAAGTACAGAAGCTTGTGCAGGATACGAAAGAGTTGGAGGCATATCAGGAGGAAGAGTCCGCTCCGGAAGATCTGGAGAAGATCCCGGTACTGAAGCGGGAGGATATTTCCAGAGAGATCGCGCCGATTTATAATGACGAAAAAGAAATCGACGGAGTGAAGATGGTACACCATAACGTGGAAACGAACGGCATCGGTTACGTGACATTGATGTTTGATCTCTCCGGCATCAAAGAAGAGAAACTTCCCTATGTGGGGATACTGCAGAGCGTGCTCGGCATCATCGATACAACAAATTATGAATACGGCGAGCTGTTCAACGAGATCAATGTACACACCGGAGGTATCGGTACATCTCTGGAACTCTATACAGATGTGACGAAAGTAAAAGAAAAAGAGTTCCGCGCCACATTTGAGATGAAGGGAAAGGCATTATACCCGAAGATGGACGTGCTGCTCTCCATGATGAGGGAGATCCTTATGGAATCAAAACTCGACGACGAGAAGAGACTCAAAGAAATCCTCGCCATGCTGAAATCCCGTCTGCAGATGTCCTTCCTCTCATCAGGACATACGACTGCCGCGCTGCGCTCCCTGTCTTATACTTCGCCGATCGCCAAATTTAAAGATGATACGGATGGTATCGGATACTATGAAGTGGTTAAGGAAATCTCGGAAGACTTTGAGGGGCATAAGGAAGAACTGATCCGCAGTTTGAAAGCGATCGCGGCAGCAGTCTTCCGGACAGATAACATGATGATAAGCTATACATCAGCGGAAGAAGGGCTTGAACCTATGAAAAAAGCATTTGCCTCAGTCGGCAGGCTCAATGACGCGGTTGAAAGCGGATTATCGGATACCGGCGCAGTGCAGTCTGCATCGTCCGGTACGGCGGCCAACGGACAGGCCGCGGATGCCGGAGCTTTGGATAAAGTATCCGGTCCGTGCATCCTTCACTGCAGAAAACGCAACGAGGGCTTCAAGACTTCATCGAAAGTACAGTATGTGGCAAGGACAGGAAACTTCATAGACGGCGGCGCCGGATATACCGGAGCGCTCCAGATCCTGAAAGTCATCTTAAGCTACGATTACCTGTGGCAGAATATCCGTGTGAAAGGCGGAGCCTACGGCTGTATGAGCAACTTCAACCGGATCGGTGAGGGGTACCTTATTTCCTACAGGGACCCGAATCTGAAGAAGACGATGGAAGTATATGAGGGCGTCGTGGATTATCTGAAGAACTTCAATGTGAGCGACCGGGATATGAACAAATTCATCATCGGTACGATCAGCAATATCGACCGCCCCATGACCCCGTCTGCGAAAGGCAGCCGTTCCATGAATCTGTATATGAACCGCGTCACAGAAGAAATGATCCGCACAGAGCGGGCACAGATCCTTGACGCGGATCAGGCGGATATCCGCGCACTCGCGGAAGTGCTTGAGGCAATGCTGAAAGAACATTCCCTCTGCGTGATCGGAAGCGAGGAGAAGGTTGAAGAGAACAAAGAAATGTTCATGGAAGTAAAAACATTAAGCTGAAATGTGAAGAAAGTGTGAACGGGGACGTAGTAAAACTCAACTTTACTACGTCCCCAATGAAGGAGAAGGTATGAAAGATAACTTTAAATCCGGTTTTGCCACCCTGATCGGCAGACCGAATGTGGGAAAGTCTACCCTGATGAATCATCTGATCGGACAGAAAATCGCGATCACGTCAAATAAACCGCAGACAACGCGGAACCGTATTCAGACTGTCCTTACGACGGAAGACGGTCAGATCGTGTTTGTCGATACGCCGGGTATCCACAAGGCGAAGAACAAGCTGGGCGAATATATGGTAAATATAGCCGAGCGGTCTTTGAATGAAGTGGATGTGGTGCTCTGGCTTGTGGAGCCGGCCACATTTATCGGAGCAGGCGAACGGCACATCATCGATCAGCTTAAGAGAGTAAAGACGCCGGTCATCCTCGTGATCAACAAGATCGATATGGTGAAGAAAGAAGAACTCCTCCCTGTAATTGATACATACCGAAAGGAATATGACTTTGCGGATGTCGTGCCGGTATCGGCGCGGAGCGGGGACAACACAGACGAGCTTGTGAAAGTGATCCTGAAATATCTTCCATACGGTCCTCAGTTCTATGATGAGAATACGATCACAGACCAGCCGGAGCGTCAGATTGTGGCAGAGCTGATCCGCGAAAAAGCGCTTCACTGCCTGAATGAGGAAATTCCTCACGGCGTTGCGGTTGCAATCGACCGGATGAAAATGGAGCGGAAGGTGATGCATATTGATGCGACGATCATCTGCGAGAGAGATTCCCACAAAGGGATCATCATCGGGAAGCAGGGGAGTATGCTCAAGAAGATCGGAAGCACGGCACGCTATGAGATCGAGCGGATGCTGGACTGTAAGGTGAATCTGAAGCTGTGGGTGAAAGTGCAGAAGAACTGGCGGGACAGCGATTATATGATGAAGAACTTCGGATATCGGGAAGATGAGTGATCCCGGATGACATGAGAACTGTTTTGACGGAAAATGAGAAAGATATCCCCGGAAATGCCTGACAGACGGGCGTCTCCGGGGATGTTTGTTAATCAGTACTTATAAGTTGATGTTTTTCGAAAATTGTGTTATGGCATTTTCGACATATGACGGAAATAAAAGCGAGGGTGTCTGTATGGCGAGACCAAGAAGATGCAGGAGAGTCTGTGCTGAACCGGATTACGGCAGTTTCCGGCCGGACGGGATTCCGGGCGGTGAAAGCATAACGTTGACGGTGGATGAGTATGAAGTGATACGGCTGATTGATCTTGAGAAGTTGACTCATGAACAGTGTGCAAAGAGAATGGATATTTCCAGAACTACGGTGACGGAGATTTACGAAAGCGCCCGGGAGAAGATCGCGGATAGCATTGTAAACGGGAAAATCCTGCTGATTTCAGGCGGGGACTACCGGCTGTGCGACGGCTCTGCGATCCATTTCTGCCGGAAAAGTTGCGGCAGGCCGGACGGTCTGAATACGCAGGGTATTTCAATGAAAGGGGAAAATGCAATGAGAATAGCAGTAACATTTGAGAATGGAAATGTATTTCAATATTTCGGACACACAGAGCAGTTTAAAATCTATGACGTGGAAAACGGACAGATCGTAAAAGAACAGGTGGCAGATACGAACGGAAGCGGCCACGGGGCGCTTGCAGGTTTTCTGACCGGACTGGGCGTGGATACCCTGATCTGCGGCGGAGTCGGTATGGGGCGAAGAATGTTCTTGCCGAGGCGGGAATCCAGCTGTACGGCGGAGTGACCGGAGATGCCGATGGGGCGGTAAAAGCGCTTGTGGATGGAAAACTTGCGTATAATCCCGACGTCCAGTGCAGTCACCATGGAGAAGGTCATCACGGCGGACGCTGCGGCGAAGATAAATACGGATGCCATGGAAACGGCGGTTGTCATTAAGCGGGATAGTAATGATATTTATTTAAAATATAATAGAGTTTAAGAGACCTCTTTGCAAAAAAATAATAAGGAGGTCTCTTTTTATGTCTGTTGACATACATACTATCTTGCATTACAATATAGTTGAAGCTACATTGCATTGCAAGATAGTGCGTGTGCACGAAAGACTAAGGCAGGTGAAATTATGATCCCATCGCAGATGCTCAAAGGGACACTGGAAGGATGTATTCTGGCGATCATAAGTAAAAATGAGACATATGGATATGAGATATCCCTGCAGCTTGAGGAGTACGGGTTCGGCAGCATCGCAGAGGGGACGATCTATCCGCTGCTTCTGAGGCTTGAAAAGAATAATATGGTGTCGGCTGTATACCGCCAGTCGGAGCTGGGACCGAAGAGAAAATATTATTCACTTACAGATAAGGGAAAAAAGGAGTTGGAACAGTTCGCAAAAAACTACAGAGAGCTGTCGGCAGCAGTAGAACGGCTTTTTTATGACGTGGAGGATGGTCGAAATGAGTAGAAGAGTGAAAGAGATGTTAAAAGAGAATAATGAACTGGAGCAGCAGCTTTCCGATGAAGGAAAGAAAGTACTTACAGATATTGTCGTTTATCTGAGAGGAGTTCCGGTTTCCATGTATGAATAGGAGAAAGTCAGGAGAGATATTACCCAGATGCTGATAGACGGAGAAAAAAGAGGAAGCGTTGCAAGAGACGTAATTGGAGAGGACTACCGCGAATTCTGTGACAGTATTGTGGAGGAAATCCCGCACATGGGCGGAAAAGAAAAGGCGCTTGTATTGATCAGAGATACGCTTCCCGCGCTGATCGTGCTGCTCGTGATCTGGTGTGCCGGCCGTCTGGCAGAAGTTCTGGCCGGCGTGCTGCCGTCATTTAACTGTCCGGTGACACTGGGAAATCTGCTGGGAGGAATCCTGTTGCTTGCAGGAGCGGAAGGCCTCATTACACTTTTGACAAAGTATGCATTTGCGAACAGCAGATCTTTTAATAAAAAATGGGCGGCAGTACTTGTCGTTGTTTTCATTGCAGCGGTCTGTGTCAATTATCTGCTCACTTATAAAGTGTTCAGCATTCATCTGGGAGTGGCGGCAGTGTTGACTCTGGCAATATTTGCCGTATACCGGATCATAGACTCGCGTGTGGACTGAATACAAAGCGGGATCGGATATATAAGTCAGATATGTAAAGGAGGGATAGAGGCGTGAATAAAAGGACAAAAATACTCAGGAATGAAAGCGAGCAGATGGCAGAGAAAATTTCAAAAGGCGGAAGGCAGGTTCAGGATGATATGGTTCTGTATATCAGAGGGGTTGATATAAGCGCATATGATCAGGAGAGAGTGCGCAGGGATATCACCCAAATGATACTGGACGGCGAACAGCGCGGCGAGTCTGCGTCTTCCGTGATCGGAGAAGATTACCATGCGTTCTGCGATAACGTGCTGGAAGAAATACCGAGACTTACTGCGGGGCAGAAAGTTATGTTATGCATCCGGGATGCATGCGGGGCTGTGTCTGTTCTGGCTCTGCTGTATGGAGGCCTGTATCTGGTGCTGGCTGCGGGATATGGAGATTTGAATGCAGCCGGTCCGGCGTATATTGAAGTTACTCTGGGAAAATTGCTGCAGTTTGTGATCATTGCTACCGCAGCAACATGGATCGCACGCATCTATTACCGTGATCCGTATAAGAGCTGATATAAGGAATATGCGCGCATCATTGTGTAGGTTGGAATCGTTATTTTGCTGTCCCTGTGTGCGGCGACCGTGCTGAAGCAGACATTATTATCATGCATGCTTTTTTTTTGTCCCAATCGCTATAATACTGCTGATTATTTATAAGCTGCTGGATGCGCGGGCAGGATGGCTGCTCGATAAACATGGATAAATCTTATTTGCCATCTGACCGATAATTCACTATAATATCAAAAGAGATGTCAAGGCGTCACCCTGCAAAAAGTTCTGGTATTTTTTGCGGGGTATAGTGTTTTTAAGAATCGGAGAACCTAATTGTATGATCTCTGACGACGCAGGCTATTGTATGGAAACGGAGCAGTGTTTTGCATTATATGCCTCTGTTTTCAGACTCCATGAGACTGCGGTCAGAGAAGACACGGAAGAAGAGGTGGACCGATGAAAGAGGATTACTGGAATCAGTTTATGACAAGCGGCAGGATCAATGATTATCTCAGATTTAAGATGCATGAGAAAAACAGCGGCGTGAAGGAGCAGAGCCGCGGAAAGGATCAGCGTGAATCAGATCGTACTTACGGGGATGGTCCTCTCGACCATGCCCATCGGGGAATATGACCGGCGTGTGGTCATACTGACAAAAGAACAGGGAAAGATTTCTGCATTTGCGCGGGGGGCGAGACGCCCGAACAGCCCTCTTGTAGGCGCGGTCAATCCGTTCTCATTCGGGGAATTTACGCTGTATGAGGGAAGGACATCTTATACGATACAATCAGCGGACATTTCAAATTATTTCGCGGAACTTCGAGAAGATGTGGTCGGGGCTTACTATGGATTTTATTTTCTGGAGTTTGCGGATTATTATGCAAAAGAATTCAATGATGAACGGGAAATGCTGAAACTGCTCTATCAGACCATGCGGGCGCTGATCAATCCCCATATTCCCGACCGTCTGATACGCTACATATTTGAACTGAAGGCGCTGACGGTCAACGGGCAGGCACCGCAGGTGTTTCAGTGCGTGATATGCGGAGATAAAGAACGTCCTGCCGTGTTCAGTGCGGTCAAAGGCGGGCTTGTCTGCAGGGAATGCGGCGGAAATGTGATTGACAGTATGGTGTTGGATAACTCTACATTATATAGCATGCAATATATAGAATCCAGCACGATCGAGAAGCTGTATACATTTAATGTCACAGAAAAAGTGTTGGATGAGCTGGGAAAAGTGATGGGGCGTCTGACAGAAATATATGTAGATAAGCACTTTAAATCATTGGAGATACTGGAGACTCTGGCATAAGACACAAGGATGCGTCTGCTTTGGATACGTTTTTTTCGTATAACGGCGTTACTGTTCACACCCTATTAATCCTTTATGGTAAAAACGACGAAATTAAAAAATCTTTTTCCCTATCAGAAAAGGTCATTTGTTGATAAACCAACTGGCCTTTTCTGCTGTGTGGATAACTTAACCTGAAAACATTCTGAACGCTCTTTTATAGGCGCAAAGCAACCCCTTTTTCTGTGTTTTCTCGCTCTTTTCTATCTTTGATGAGGAGTTTTTTTCTCGTCATTTTGACTTTATCCACATATAGGCAAATTGGCTTTTCTATGCTGTTCCCGCTATAATATAACCATAAATTCAATCGTGACAGGAGATTTTTGAAAAAATGGACCGATATGAAGAATTAATCCGTACATTAAAAGAAGAATGCTCTGCCCTGGAACAAAGATGCAAAGCCCAGGACGATATGCTGAAAGTCCAGGAAAAACAAATCCGGGTACAGGAGGACCTGATCCGGGATCTGAAGAAAGATAACCGGGAACTTCTGAAAAAGGGAAAAGAAATGGCCAGAGAGTGTGGTCTGTTGGAAAAGATCTGTAAAGAACAGGAAGAGATTCTGAATATGATCTTTGGAGGCACGAAGAAAGGACGATAGAACAGGGGTTTTTTATGAAGGTCAGTTTTGAGTATGCCACACAGCTTCAGTATGAAAACAAAGCGTTCCGGGAACGGATCCGTCTGCTGGAATCCGGCGAAACACTGCTCCGTCTGCGGAAAGAATACGAGCGCCTGCTGGAAGAAAAAGAACGGGAAATCCGCCATCTGAAAGCTGAACTGGAAGAAGCCATCCGCCAGTCTGTCCGCAACAGGGAAAACTGGTTCCAGGTCTATGAGGACATGGAAAAAGAAACAAAGAAAACGATCAGAAGAAAAGAAGCAGAGATCCGGGCGTTGCGGAAACTGCTCCGGGAAACAACCGACTCCCGTGATCAGTGGAAAGAGAAATATCTGGAACAGCTCCATCTGAGATATGACGCAGAAACAGCTCTGGAGGAAGAAAAGGGAAAGAACCTGAAATTGAGAGCCCAACTGAACCGCGATTATGAGAATTCATCCATTCCATCTTCCAAAACAATCCGTCATAAAAAGATTACGAACAGCCGGGAAAAGAGCGGAAAGAAGCCGGGTGGACAGCCAGGGCATAAAGGACACTGCCGAAAGCGTCAGACACCGACTGTGCCACCGGTCCAGCTTCCTCCGCCTCAGGAAGTGCTTGAGGACCCTGATTTTAAAAA
The DNA here is from genome assembly GCA_964548625.1 of uncultured Mediterraneibacter sp. GTDB lineage: Bacteria > Bacillota > Clostridia > Lachnospirales > Lachnospiraceae > Mediterraneibacter. The sequence continues at coordinate 1,192 of CAZJRY010000086.1, read as the reverse complement.
GACAAAAAGAACGATCGTGAAACAGCTGGTCAACATCCGGCTTATCCTTGACGTCCGGGAATACCATGCGGACGTATACCGTAATTCCAAAACCGGAGAACTGGCACATGCCGAATTCCCGGCAGGAGTGGTCAATGATGTGAATTATGGCGGGAGCATCCGGGCATTCCTTTTTCTGCTGAATAACGAATGCGGGACGACACTGTACGTCTATCGATAAGAGCAGGAAATTCCTGTGCGATCTGACCGGTGGAAAACTGAATATTTCAAAGGGGATGGTCAGCAGCCTGTGCCGGGAGTTTGCTGTGAAAACAGAACCGGAACAGAAGAAGCTTTTTGCAGAAATGCTTCTGTCTCCTGTCATGCATACAGACTGCACAAACGCAAGAATAAATGGAAAATCTTCATATGTGTTTGTATGTGCCACTCCAGATGGAAAGGCATTCTATTTTGCCCGCAGCAAAAAAGGCCATGCAGGCGTAAAGGGTACAATCACTGAGGACTATCAGGGAATCCTGGTCCATGATCATGAAAGCACATTTTATCATTATGGGACAGGACACCAGGAATGCCTTGCCCATGTCCTGAGATACCTCAAAGACAGTATCCAGAATGAGCCGGAGCGGACATGGAATCGTGAAATGCGTTCCCTGATCCAGGAAATGATCCATTATCGGAATGGACTTCCTCCAGAAAGAGAACCGGATGCCGAAAAAACAGCCGGATTTGAAGAACGCTACAGGGCAATCCTGCGCAAGGCGGAGGAGGAATATATGGATGTCCCTCCAAGTGAGTATTATAAAGAAGGGTACAATCTGTATCGACGGATGGATAAATATATGGAGAATCACTTGTTATTTCTCCACGATCACAGAGTCCCTGCTACGAACAATGAAGCCGAACGGCTTCTTCGGAGCTACAAAAGGAAACAACAGCAGGCCGTGTCATTTCGCAGTCAGGAGAGCATCGATTCTCTTTGTAAATGCATGAGCATGCTTGTTATGATGCGCCAGAAGGAGGAACAGGATCTATTTGATAGAATTTCACAGATTTTTGGATAAAGAAAACCGATCGATCCGACTAAGAATAGTCTAGATGATCAGTTTTCTAAATTCAAGTTACTGTGTGAACAGTAACATAACGGCGTCTGAACTGCAGGAACATCACATCATGCCTTGAAAAATATGGATAC
>CAZJRY010000085.1:0-10494 GCA_964548625.1 uncultured Mediterraneibacter sp. | reverse complement strand
TTCTTTGGCAAAAGAAATAAGAGAATTCTGATGTCAGAAATTTATTTCCCCTAGTTATAAGGAACACATGACGGCACATCACTTTTGGAGCGGTTCCTGAATGATATCTCTGAAACATGGAAAAACGTGATCTGCGTCGGCAGCGGGAACGAGGGATCTTCCGCGGGGCACGCGGCAGGACGCGCGGATGATGCGGAGGAAGTGGTACAGGAGCTGGCCGTTCAGGAGAGGGAACCGGCACTAAATGTACAGATCTGGAAATCCTATGCGGATGAGATGGATATCTCCGTAGTCAGCCCTTCGGGTGAACGCGTGGGTCCCTTGCGGGAAATACTCGGTTCCCAGCGTTTTACCCTTGGAAGCACAGAACTTCTGGTCTATTACGGGGAACCGAAGCCCTACAGTGTCAGACAGGAAATATATATATCTTTTATTCCCCGGAAGTCCTATGTGGACAGCGGCGTGTGGCAGATCATCCTCACACCCAGACGTATTGTGGACGGTGCTTATCAGATGTGGCTTCCGGCGCAGGCGGCGCTGAATGTGGGAACGGCCTTCCTGACTCCCGACAGTACGTCCACCCTTACGATTCCGTCCACCGCGTCTCTGGCGGTAACTGTGGCGGCGTATGACGCGAGGACGTTTTCCTATGCGGATTTTTCCGGAAGAGGGCCGGCGATGGTCTATGAGGGAAGCAATGTCCTAAAGCCGGATATTGCGGCTCCGGGAGTGTTGGTCAACGCTCCTGTTCCCGGCGGCAGTTACCGTGCTTTTTCCGGCACCTCGTTCGCCGCGCCTTTTGTTACGGGAAGCGCCGCCCTCCTGATGGAATGGGGGATCGTGCAGGGAAACGATCCGTATCTGTACGGAGAGAAAGTGAAAGCATACCTGAGACGAGGGGCAAGGGAACTTCCGGGATACAGTGAGTGGCCCAATTCGCTGCTGGGATACGGGGCATTGTGTGTCAGGGACAGTCTGCCGGATCCGTAAGAGAAGGAACTGTTCTGTGCGCCGTTCTCAAAGCTGCATTGAAATGCCTGTGCCGTTCCTTTACTCATGAACTGAAAAATATAGCATCCGGCTTGCTTCTGTCACATAAAAGACAAGACAGTTTTCTCTATCTGTGATAAAATACAGTCAGATCTTTTGCGAAAGGATACAACGGATATGAAATCACTTCTCATATATTTGAAAGACTATAAAAAGGAATCCGTACGGGCGCCTCTTTTTAAAATGCTGGAGGCGTCTTTTGAATTGCTTGTGCCCCTTGTCATGGCCGCGGTCATTGATGTGGGGATCGCAAACAGGGATGAGCCGTACATTATCAAGATGTGTCTCGTGCTTATCGCGCTGGGGCTGATCGGGCTCGTATGTTCTATTACCGCCCAGTATTTTTCCGCAAAGGCGGCGTCCGGTTTCGGGACAGGCGTGCGGCACGCGCTGTTTGAACATATCCAGAGGCTTACATTTACGGAGATGGATACGGTCGGAAGTTCCACGCTGATCACCAGACTGACCAGTGATATAAACCAGACCCAGTCAGGGGTGAATCTGGTGCTGCGGCTTTTTCTGAGGTCGCCGTTTATCGTGTTCGGCGCTATGATCATGGCGTTTACCGTAGATGTCAAGGCGGCCGTGATCTTTGTCGTGGTAATTCCGGTCCTGTCGGTTATCGTGTTCGGGATCATGCTTGTGACCATGCCTCTGTACAGGAAAGTGCAGTCGCGTCTGGACAGTATCCTGCTCACGACAAGGGAAAATCTGGCGGGAGTCCGTGTGATCCGCGCGTTTAATAAAGAGCAGGAAGAGAGGGAAAGGTTTGAAAAAGAGAACCAGACGCTGACCGACGCCCAGAAATTCGTAGGACGTATATCCGGACTTATGAATCCGCTGACTTATATCATTGTAAACGGCGGCATCATCGCTCTTATCTATGTGGGCGCAGTGAGGGTCAATATCGGGGAACTGACACAGGGAGAGGTAGTGGCTCTTGTCAACTATATGTCGCAGATCCTGACAGAGCTGGTGAAACTGGCGAACCTTATCATCACCGTTACAAAAGCGGTGGCATGCGGGAACAGAATCGGGAATGTACTCAGGATACAGCCGGACATGGAGGAAGGCGCCCTGATCCTGCCGGCGGGAAGTTTATATCCGGATACAGACAGAGACGAAAGCCGGCGCGGACAGAAGATCCCGGCTGTGGAGTTTGACCATGTGTCTCTCACATATAAGGGCGCGGGAGGCGAATCGCTGACGGATATTGACTTTCGGGCAATGCCGGGACAGACGGTCGGCATTATCGGCGGTACAGGTTCGGGCAAGTCTTCGCTTGTAAACCTGATTCCAAGATTCTATGATGCCACGGACGGTCAGATCAGGATTTTCGGAAATGATATCAGGGACTATAAAATAGAGAGTCTGCGGTCCCACATTGGCGTAGTCATGCAGAAAGCGGTGCTTTTCAAGGGAACGATCGCGGAAAATCTGCGCTGGGGAAATGAAAACGCGTCCGATGACGAACTGGAAGAAGCATTGGAAATCTCTCAGGCAAAGGAGTTTGTGGATCAGAAACCGGGCAGAATGGAATTTCAGATCGAGCAGGGCGGCCGCAATCTGTCCGGCGGACAGAAGCAGAGACTCACGATCGCGAGGGCTCTGGTAAGAAAGCCGGATATACTGATCATGGATGACAGCGCGTCGGCGCTTGATTTTGCGACGGATGCGGCGCTGCGGAGCGCGATCCGCTCAATGAAAGGAAATCCTACTGTATTTATCGTCTCCCAGAGAGCGTCGTCCGTGCAGTACGCGGACCGGATCATCGTGCTGGATGACGGAAAGCCGGCCGGAATCGGGACGCATGATGAACTTCTTGCGTCATGTCCGGCTTATCAGGAGATCTATTATTCCCAGTTTCCGAAGGAGGCGCAGCTCAATGACTGATAAAAGAACAGAGTGCAAGGCAGATAAACGAAAAAAGCAGGGGCAGGGAAAAACGTTGAAGAAAGTGTTCCGCCGCCTTGGAAGATACAGGATCTTTGTTGTGTTTTCCCTATTGCTCGCCACGGTTTCAGTGGCGCTGACCCTCTATGTGCCGAAACTGACCGGATATGCGGTAGATTATATTGTCAGTGCGGGACAGGTCGATTTCCCGGGCGTGCTCCGGGTTATGATCCGGATCGGCGTATGTACGCTTATAACCGCGCTTGCCCAATGGCTTATGAACATCTGCAATAATAAGATGACCTATCAGGTAGTACAGGATATCCGCAATGAGGCGTTCCGCAAGATCGAGATCCTGCCGCTGAAGTATATCGACGGGCATCCGTACGGAGAAGTGGTCAGCCGCGTGATCGCGGACGTGGATCAGTTCGCGGACGGGCTTCTGATGGGATTCACCCAGCTTTTTACCGGAGCCGCGACGATCGTGGGAACCTTCTGTTTCATGCTGTCGGTAAATGTGTCGATTACGTTTGTTGTCGTACTGATCACGCCGGTTTCATTCATCGTGGCGAATTTCATCGCAAAGAGAACCTTTTCCATGTTCCGGCTCCAGTCCGAGATCAGAGGGGAACAGACCGGTCTGATCGATGAGATGATAGGAAATCAGAAGGTGGTGCAGGCGTTCGGACGGGGAAAAGATGTGACGGAACAGTTTGATGAGATCAATGAGCGTCTGGGAAAAGCATATCTGAAAGCTACGTTTTTCTCATCTATCACGAATCCTTCTACCCGTTTTGTAAACAGCCTTGTCTATACGGGTGTGGGAATCGCGGGAGCGTTTGCCGTGGTAAACGGCGCTCTGTCCGTGGGTCAGCTTTCGAGCTTCTTAAGCTACGCAAATCAGTATACGAAGCCGTTCAATGAGATATCCGGCGTAGTCACTGAGTTCCAGAATGCCGTGGCGTGCGCGCGGAGGATCTTTGATCTGATCGGGGAAGAACCACAGGTTCCGGAACCGGAGAACGCAGTGGAACTGGAACATATCAGGGGAAATGTCAGGGCGGAACATGTCGGTTTCTCCTATGTGGAAGGACAGAACCTGATCCGTGATTTTGACCTCGATGTGAAACCCGGGCAGAAGATCGCGATCGTGGGACCGACAGGATGCGGAAAGACAACGATCATCAATCTGCTCATGCGGTTTTATGATGTCAATGAAGGGTCGATCTCCGTGGAAGGAATTGATATACGCGAGATGACAAGGAAAAGCCTGCGTGCCGGATACGGAATGGTCCTTCAGGATACATGGCTTAAGACTGGAACGATACGTGATAATATCACGATGGGACGCCCGGACGCCACGGACGAGGAGGTTATCTCGGCGGCGAAGGCCTCACATATCCACAGCTTTATCAGGCGTCTGCCGCAGGCATACGATACATGGATCACCGAAGACGGAGGCGGTCTTTCGCAGGGGCAGAAGCAGCTCCTCTGCATTGCCAGAGTCATGCTCTGCAGGCCGCCGATGCTGATTCTGGATGAGGCGACATCGTCTATTGATACAAGAACCGAGATGAAGATACAGGACGCCTTTGCCGCGCTGATGAAGGGCAGGACAACATTTATCGTGGCTCACAGGCTGTCCACGATCCGGGAGGCGGATGTGATTCTTGTAATGAAAGACGGAAAGATCATTGAACAGGGCGATCACGAAAGCCTGCTCGCGGAAAGCGGCTTTTACAAACATCTGTATGAGAGCCAGTTTGAACACAGAACGGGCGAAGCCCGTGTCAGAGGATGATGCCGCTGCCGGGCCGCGAGGAAGGAGCAGAGCGGATTCCGGGGAACCGCTTTAATATGATTTCGGGAGACTGATGACTATGGAAAGACTGAGCACGCTGTGCTATATCGAGCAGAACGGCAAATACCTGATGCTCCACCGCACAGCGAAGAAAAATGATGTGAACAAGAATAAGTGGATCGGCGTTGGCGGACATTTTGAACACGGGGAAAGTCCCGAGGAGTGTCTGTTGCGCGAGGTGAAGGAAGAAACAGGTTACACGCTGACTTCATGGAGATACAGAGGGATCGTGACTTTTGTATACGGGGAAGACACAGTGGAATATATGTCTCTTTACACGGCGGACGGCTTTACCGGAGACCCTGTCGAGTGCGACGAGGGCGAGCTGAAATGGGTGGACAAGAAAGACATTCCGGCATTGGAACTGTGGGAAGGGGATAAGATATTCTTCCGGCTGCTGGATACGGAGAGAGAGTTTTTCTCCCTGAAGCTTGTCTATGACAGGCGGGACGTGCTGCAGTATGCGGCACTCGACGGAAGCCCGATAGAAGCCGGCTGATGATATCGGAGACCGCATACAGCCCTCTCTATGGTTCCGCGAACAGCCCGATATCCGGCGGAAGGAAAGTAAACAGGAAGAAAAGTATGATGAAGAGGACGGTTGTCAAATAAACAGCAGTTCTCTTTTGGTATATTTTCACAGAATTCCGCAGCCTCCGCACAGAGAAAAAAGCGATGAAAATGCAGATAAAAAATATCATAATGTCAATCCACGTAACATTGCGTCCCAGGATACCCGAATAAGTATAAAAAAGGACGGGGACGGCAAGGGTACCGAGGATTCCGCCGGACAGAAGAGCCGGGCGTAGAGCGGAAAATCCGCACGAAAGCAGAGGGGAAATGCAGCAGGACCAGATGAGAACCGGGAAAAAGACAAGTTTCATGTGTTCCCATGTGGATTCGTTGACAGGGCTTATCAGGCCGATCAGCGGATTTTCACCGGACCAGTCATAGAAAAAGTGCGAAAGTGTTCCGAATACCGCGGTAAAGATAAAACCGGCCGTGAGCCGGGATCTGATATTTTTCACGAAAATCACCTGTTCATACCGTAATGTCAGTATCAGTATATGCAGGTGTTACTGTTATTATAAGCGTTGTAACCGTTGACATTTTGCTTTTAAAGTGATAAAGTACTAGCAGACCGATGAGGAAGAGCAAGTAACTTCAATGGATGCTTCACAGAGAGCCGCGGACGGTGGGAACGCGGTATGACGGACTTGAAGTGAATGGGCTTCTGAGGGCGAGTTGAAATCAGAGTAGGCGAGCCGGAGAGCTGACTCCGTTATCAAAGAAAGCATATGTCGGTATGCATGAGTGGATGTAAGATATTACGTCAAGCCGGGTGGCACCGCAGGAGTATTTGTATGAATTACAGCTCTTGTCCCTGCAATTCTATTGTATGGGATAAGGGCTTTTTGTTTTGCGGAAAAAATGAACGGCGTCGGAAATGAGCGTATCCCATATGTGATGCGATATGATATACGGCATAACAGAGGAAAGGAGACATTACCATGAAACTTGAAAACTATGAAGTACATCTCCCGAATTATTCCATCGGAGATAAAATTTACGACAAGATCGGACCTGTATGTGAATCATACGGGAAGAAGGTCCTTGTCATCGGCGGGAGAAAAGCGCTTGACGCGGCGTATGACAAAATCAAAACTTATGTGGAGCAGACGAATCTCGAAATCATCGGAAAGGAGATCTACGGGGAAAACTGTACATATGCTGCAGTAGAAAAACTCCGCGCAATGCCGCTTTATCAGGAGGCTGACATGGTATTCGGCGTAGGCGGAGGAAAGGCGCTGGACACGGTGAAATGCCTGTGTATTACGGATGACAAGCCGGTCTTTGCGTTCCCGACGATCGCGTCAAACTGTTCCGCCTGCACATCGGTTTCCATTATGTACAATGAGGACGGCACATTTCTGAAACCGCATTTCTTCATCAGACCGGTCATGCACTCGTTCATCGACACAGAAATCATCGCCAAGGCGCCCAGCCAGTATATGTGGGCGGGAATCGGCGATACTTACGCGAAATACTATGAGGCGACGATCTCTTCAAGAGATGAGAGGCTGGAGCATTTTACCGCTCTTGGAGTGGAAGTCAGCCGTATGTGCTGCGATCCGCTGGTCCAGTATGGACCGAAAGCGCTGGAAGATCACAGGAAGGGGCTCTGCACCTATGACGTGGAGCAGGTGGTACTGGCGATCGTGGTGACTACAGGGATCGCGTCCATCTTTCTGACCAAGGACTATACGCCGGATTACAACAGCGGTCTTGCGCACGCGATATTCTATGCGATGACCTCCTTTCCGGTGATCGAGGAGAGGCATCTGCACGGCGAGGTAGTGGGATTCGGCATTCTGCTGGCGCTTCTCGTTGATGGACAGTATGACGAGTTTGAGAGGATCTACACGCTGAACCGGGCGGTCAGTCTCCCGGTTTCGCTGGAGGACATCGAGATCACGGATGAACAATGGAAAGAGTGTATGGAGCGTATCCCGGATATGTCGGATGTGGCGCATTATCCATATAAGGTAACAAAGAAAATGCTGGAAGAGGCAATGGACAGACTGAAAGAAAGAGAGAAAAGAGACAATGAAGAAGAATAAAACAGGGGCGGTCATTCTGGGAGTGGCATTCGTATGGTTTACAACACATTTTGGCGGGGGATTCGCGTCAGGCGCGCAGATATACAGCTATTTTGTCAGGTACGGCATCTGGTGCCTGATCATGCCGGTATTCGCGATGCTTTACAATACCGTGTTTTTTGCATATAGCCTGCGGTTTGCGAGAAAGCATGAAGTCTATGATTACAGATCCTACAATAACGCGTTTTACGGAAGATTCGCGCCCGTATTTTCGAACCTGTTCGAAATCCTTTACATCTGCGTGATGTGTGTGGCACCGGCAGTCGCGTTTGCCACCGGCGGAGCGACGCTGAACGCGCTGACGGGCCTTCCGTATCTGCTTTGTACATTTCTGATCGGAGTATTTATATTTGTGGTCGCCATATTCGGGACGGATCTGGTGCGGAAAGTGGCCTCCGTACTGTCGATCTGTATCATTGCGGGACTGCTGATCGTATATATTCCCAATATCATTTCCGGAGTATCGGAGATAACGGCAGCGGCGGAGAGTATGACAGAAACAGAGCTTCCGCTGGGAGAAGCGCTTTACTCTGCATTTCTGTACGGAACATTTCAGCTCTCCAACATAGCTGTGTTCGTGCAGCACGCGAAATCATTTGACAGGCCGGGCGACGCAGTGAAGAGTATGGGAGTGGGTTTTGTTGTTAATGCGCTGATGATGGTCATGGTCGTGCTCGGACTTATGACGATCTACGCAAATCCGGACGCTGCCGGGCAGAGCGTGCCGACGCTCTTTATGGTACAGAACGGTGTCGGAGCCACCTTTATGACTCCTCTTATCTCTGTTCTGATCATCCTCGGAGCTGTGTCTACCGCGGTCAATATGGTGGCGGCAATGGTGAAGAGAATCTGCGGAGAAACTGCGGATAAAGAAGCGGATACCGCCGTACGGCCGCCGAAAGGGACCGGAGACGGGAGAAAGGCATCGGGAAACGGGAGATTTCAGATCACCCGGAAAGAGGTCATTGCGGCGCTTATCTGCTGTATCGTGGATTTCGGCATCGCTCAGTTCGGCCTGCTCACACTGATCCAGAAAGCATACAGTATGCTCGCCTATCTCGCGATCCCGGTCATCCTTATACCGTATATCGTCCATATGATCGCGACGAGATTCGATACAAAAATTTGACTTATTCTCATCCGTTGTTTATAATGATTATTGATAAAAATTATCAATAATCAAAGACATACAAAGGATGAGACATAACATGAAACTGAAAGACGGCAAAAATAACCATACTTATGTGGTCGGGAAAATAGAAATTGAGCTTGACCTTGAAAGACGCCTTGAGGCGCTCGGCCTCACGGAAGGATCCGGAATCACGATACTAAACAATGATAAAAAGGGAGCAATGACCGTGAAATTCCGCGGAACACGATTCGCTCTCGGAAGGCGCATTGCCGATAATATCTCTGTAAAGGAGAAACCGGTATGAGTGGGAAAATGATCAACGTGGGATTCATCGGGAATCCGAACTGCGGAAAGACAACACTGTTTAACGCTTACACCGGGGCAAATCTGAAAGTGGCAAACTGGCCGGGAGTTACGGTAGAAAAGAAAGAAGGACGCACGACATATAAGGGACAGGAGTTTAAGCTGATCGACCTGCCGGGCATCTACAGCCTGACGTCCTATACCATGGAAGAAAAAGTGTCCCGTGAGTGCATTATGAGCGATGAGGTAGATGTGATCGTAGACGTGGCGGACGCATCGTGTCTGGAACGGAACCTGTACCTTACCCTGCAGCTTATCGAGCTCGGGAAACCGGTCATTCTCGCGCTCAATATGATGGATATCGTAGAAGAACGGGGGATGGAGATCGACTTTCACCGTCTCCCGGAAATGCTCGGGATTCCGGCGATCCCTGTTTCCGCGCGAAAGCGCGCGGGTCTGGAAATACTGCTCCATGCGGTTTCTCACCACAGGGAATACGCGAAGCAGGGACCGTTTATTCATCATCATTCTGACAGGACGGGTCACATACATGACCATCACAGTGAATATGCCATGGTGTATGATGATGATATTGAGGACAAGATCGACGCGGTGATCGATCAGTTCCGCAGCAGATATCCGGAGATGGAGAATATGCGCTGGCACGCGATCAAGACTCTGGAACAGGATGAGACAGTGACAAAGGCTTATCCTGTTGATATGACAGGAATCGCCGACTGCAGCTATGAGAAGCGTATCATCAACGAAAAATATGATTTCATAGAAGAGGTTATCGACGAGACACTGGTCAATAAGAATGCAAAGGCGGAGCAGACGGACCGCATCGACCGCTATATGACGGGCAGATGGCTCGGACTTCCGATTTTTCTTGCGATCATGGCGCTGGTATTCTTCCTTACATTTACGGTGGGCGACTGGCTGAAAGGATACTTTGAGACGGGACTTGATCTCCTGACAGGCGCGGCGGGCGAAGGGTTTGAGGCAGCCGGAATATCCCCGATGCTTAATTCACTGCTGGTGGACGGCATCATTTCCGGCGTGGGCGGCATCCTTACTTTCCTTCCGAATATCTTTATCCTGTTCCTTGCTTTAGCGTTCCTTGAGGACAGCGGTTATATGGCGAGGGTGGCGTTTGTCATGGATGATATCATGAGCTGCCTTGGACTCTCGGGGAGGGCGTTCCTGCCAATGCTGCTGGGGTTCGGCTGCTCCGTTCCCGCGGTCATGGCATCGCGTGCGCTGGAGCACAGAAAAGACAGACTGAAGACGATCCTTGTGACGCCGTTCATGTCCTGCAGCGCGAGGCTGCCGATCTATGTGCTGTTTTCCTCGATGTTTTTCGGGGAAAACGCAATGCTGGCGTGTTACTCCATGTATCTGCTCGGAATCCTGATCGCTATCCTGACGGCATTTATCATATCGAAGATCGACGGCAGTAAGGCGGAACACGCGCTGCTCATCGAGCTGCCCGAATATAAAGCGCCGAACGCGCGCACAATTGCGGTATATGTATGGGAAAAGGTAAAAGATTATCTGACAAAAGCGGGAACCGTCATTTTCCTCGCATCGATCAT
>CAZJRY010000084.1:0-10556 GCA_964548625.1 uncultured Mediterraneibacter sp. | reverse complement strand
TTTAAAGACACATGGGTATTATCTCAATAGAAAAAGTAGATCATCTGTACTGGCTCGGGCGCTATACAGAGAGGGTCTACACAACGCTCCGGATGTTCTTTCATATCTATGACAGGATGATCGAGCAGCCGGAAGGAATTTATACAGAATATTGTGAGAAGCTGAATATCCCGGACATTTATACATCCAACCGGCAGTTCGTGAAATCCTATCTTTTCGAAGCGGATAATCCGGATTCCGTACTTTCCAACATGAACCGGGCTTATGACAATGCGGTGGTACTCCGCGATGAACTGAGCAGTACGGTGCTCTCTTATGTGCAGCTTGCGCTGGACACCTTTGAGTCGTGCAAAAAGACAACGGCGCCTCTGCTGGAACTGCAGCAGGTCATCGATTATCTGCTGGCTTTCTGGGGCGCGGCTGACGACTATGTGGAACAGGAGGACTGCCGTAATATCCTCAAATGCGGTAAATATATAGAGCGGCTTGACCTCTGCATCCGGCTTGAATATCACACGAAAGATCTGGAGAAAGAGTACAGAAAGCTGTGCAACAGACTGGAAAAGACTAACCTGACCTATCATAAGGAAAGCCTGAACCGTCTGGAAGAGATCATATTCCGGGAGGAGCATCCGGAACAGCATTATCGGGAGGCGCTCGGCTGTCTGGGGTGCCTGTTCGCATAGAGGCCTTTATTTATGAGAAAATTAAAATTTGAGTACAGTATGGAACTGAATTTTTCATCTCCGGTGAGCAGCCACTATTTTGCACTGCGCTGCATTCCCGGGGATTCTTTGCGGCAGGAGATCACGCTGACAGAGTGTGAGGTGATTCCCGCCGATTACACGAGCGCGGGGCGGGACGGGTTCGGAAATCTCAAGATCAGCGGCGGATGCGGGAATCCGCACGGCACTTTCAGCTATCGTGTCGCGGGTACTGCCGTAGTGCGGGGAATGACCGTACAGAAAAGTTCTCTCCACCCTATGTACCGGTATCCGACAAAGTATACGGAATGCGGCCCCGGACTTTCCGCGTTTGCAGAGGCGGTGTCGCAAAAGTGCAAAAAACAGGGCAAAGAGACAGCTATGGACATGGCTTTGTGCGCCATGCATGATCTGTATTCCCGTTTTCAATATGTCTCCGGTGTGACAGATATCGGAACAACGGCAGAGCAGGCGTTTTCACTGGGAAAAGGCGTGTGTCAGGACTATGCCCATATCATGATCGCGGTGATGCGCCGGCTGGGAGTTCCGGCACGATATGTAAACGGGCTTATGATCGGGGAGGGAGCCACTCATGCGTGGGTGGAGATCTATACGGACGGAGGCTGGTACGGACTGGATCCGACGAATGACCTGCATATTGACGATTACTATATCAAGCTCGCCCACGGGCGGGATTACGCGGACTGTGTGGTAGATAAAGGAATCTTCCTCGGAAATGCATGCCAGGAACAGAAAATATATGTGAATGTGGAGGAAATCAGTGATGGTAGAGACAGTAGTGTCAATGGAGCTGCCGGTAGATGAAAACCTGACGATCCGGAAGAACAGGATCATGCCGGCACATCCCACGGGAGATGAAAAGCGGATCGCGATCGTGACGGGAACTCACGGGGACGAGCTGGAAGGACAGTTCGTGTGCTATGAACTGCTCAGAAGGCTGAAGGCAGAGTCCGGATATCTGAAGGGAATCGTGGATATCTATCCGGCACTCAATCCTCTGGGAATCGATTCGGTTACGAGGGGTATCCCCATGTTCGATCTGGACATGAACAGGATCTTTCCGGGAAATGAGGAAGGTCCGATGATGGAGTCTGTCGTATACGGGCTTATGGAAGATCTGAAAGGCGCGGATCTGTGCGTGGATATCCATGCCAGCAACATCTTCCTGATGGAGCTGCCACAGGTGCGGATCAACGAGCTCACCGCGGAAACTCTTGTCCCTCTGGCAAAGAAGCTCAATGTGGATTTTGTGTGGGTCCATGCATCGGCGACAGTGCTCGAGTCCACTCTTGCCTACAGTCTGAACAGCATCGGAACGCCTACACTGGTCGTCGAGATGGGAGTAGGTATGCGTATCACAAAAGAATACGGATACCAGCTCGTGGAAGGAATCCTGAATGTAATGAAAGAGATGGGCGTATGGGAAGGAAGTGCGGGCAGGGTGCGCGATCCCATCGTATCCACGGACCGGGAAGTAGGCTATCTGAACGCGGACAGCGCCGGAATCTATGTTTCCCATGTGAAGATCGGTGAACAGGTGGAAAAAGGAGCGCTCCTTGGCGAAATACTGAACCCTCTGACCGGGGATGTAGAGCAGTCGGTGACAGCCCCGATCCCGGGACTTGTATTTACGAGAAGAGAGTATCCGGTCGTCTACAGCGGTTCACTGCTTGGGCGGATACTTGGGAGAGGAGAAAAAGAACAGGAGGCGGTTGACAATGCGGAAGACGGAAATATATAAGCTGGGCTCTCCGTACCGGGAGGATCTCACGGTCAGCGGCTATACCTTCGGACACGGGCACAAAGCAGCGTGTATCGTGGGGAGCATCCGGGGAAATGAAATACAGCAGCTCTATGTCTGCTCCCAGATCGTAAGGAAACTGGAAGAACTTGAGGCGTCCCATGCCATCGCATCGGGCAAGGAGATCCTTGTGGTACCTTCTGTCAACCATCATGCCATGAACATCGGCAAGAGATTCTGGCCGGTGGACAATACAGATATCAACCGGATGTTTCCCGGATATGATCAGGGCGAAACGACCCAGAGGATCGCGGACGGCGTATTCCGGGCGGTAAAAGATTATGACTATGGCATACAGTTCGCGAGCTTCTATATGCCGGGAGACTTTATCCCCCATGTCCGCATGATGGATACCGGAAGACAGAACACAAGTCTTGCCGGTCTGTTCGGACTTCCCTATGTAGTGGTGAGAAAACCGAAACCGATTGATACGACTACGCTGAATTATAACTGGCAGATTTGGGATACGAATGCTTTTTCCCTGTATACGACGGAGACGGATTTTATCGATGAAGTGTCCGCCGATCAGGCGGTATCCGCAGTACTTCGGTTCCTGACCAGAATGGGGATCCTGAAATATAACAGCCATAGCGGATATATCTCCACGGTGATAGACGAAGAAGAACTGGCGTCCGTACGGACGGCTTCCGGAGGAATCTACCGGAGACTGTGCCGTCCCGGCGATGAAGTGAGGATGGGGACGCCCCTTGCGGAGATCGTGCATCCTTATGAGGGAAATGTTATCTCCACGGTGCTTTCCCCCACAGAAGGGATCGTGTTCTTCACACATAAGAAACCGCTCGTAACAGAGAATGAAGTGATCTGTAAGATCATACGCAGACTTCATGCGTAACTGTACTCCGGTTGCAGTGACGCAGAAAAGTACAGCCGGTTTTACAGACTGCTCTCGCAGAGATACTCAAGGATCGTATCTATTCCCATAAGGTCAAAATTAAGATACAGATTATTCAGTTCAGTTTCATCCATTCGGGACAGACGCCTGCTCAGTCTGTCCCGTTCTTCTTTTGTGGGGGTAAACAGGATATCGATCCGTTTCATGATTTCGAGATAGCACTTTTCTTTTCCCATATTCCGTTCCACTCTTTCATCGATAGTAATTCGATTATACGGAAAAACTGTGTCAGCGTGATGACTGTTTTATGAAAATAAAAAGGAAAAAATGTGAACAAAGAGGCTGAGACATACGACGGTTTTCATTGCCTTTGCCGATGATTTTCATGCTCAGAACACTTGTACAGATTTCTGATCTGCGGTAGGATATTTTTATCAGAAAAGCAAAAGGAGAACATCATGCTCAGAGATTCAAATATTCCTGTCAGCCCGATGCGGGAGATCAGTTCCGATGAGAGAGAGTATACGATACAGTGCAGCGACGGTTCGGGCACTATGCACTGTATCGATGTATATCCGGGGATCCGGGTGATCTACAACCGTTTCCACACCTTCCATACACCTGCAGGAGACACACCGCATACGAGGCATATAGAGATCAATCACTGTCTCCGCGGAAAATATGAGGGGATGTATAATGGCAGATATTATGTCTACCTCGAGGAAGGGGATCTGTCTGTCAGCAAATGGACGCTTCACCGCGACGGCGACAGCTTTCCGCTGGGCTATTATGAAGGGATGGAGATGCTGATCGATGTGGAGAAGGCGCTGGGAAATGAACTGTTCGGGCGGTTCCACATTGATATTGCCGCGCTGGAGCGCAAACTGGATGAGAACGCGAATCTCCATGTATTCCGTTCCACGCCGCAGATCCGTCATATCTGTCTGGAGATGTATGAGGTGGATGAGAAGATGAAAATGGATTATCTCAGGATAAAAGTGCTCGAACTTCTTCTGTTTCTCGCAAGGAATGACTTCGAGATCCTCCGGAATGAGAAACGTTACTATCCGAAAAAACAGGTAGAGACCGTCCGCCGGGTCAGAGACTATCTGGCGGATCATCTCTCGGAAAAGGCGGAAGTGGACGCTCTTGCCGGACGTTTCGGGATCAATGTGAACACGTTCCGAAAGGCTTTTAAGGAGATCTACGGGAAGCCGGTCTATCAGTGGTATAAGGAATACAGGCTGGAACACGCAAAGAGGCTGCTCGTACAGACAGAGCTGCCGGTGATCGATATCGCGAACCGCGTCGGATATTCCAATCCGAGCAAATTTTCCGCGGCATTCTCCCGATATGCGGGCATGACTCCGCAGCAGTACAGAAAATCGAATATCAGAATGGATTAATCAGGTCAGAACAGAGTAGAGAAAGATACCCCGGTGTTTTATACTGACTTATGGTTAGATGAAACTAACTAAAAGAACAGTTATTGTCAGGAGGGTATCCGATGAAAAAAGAAAAAAAGAGTGATGTGGCAGTCCTGCTGGGCTATGCGGGCAGCCACAGAGTGCTGACCTGTCTCGGTCTGGTTCTATCGGGGGTGTCCATGCTGCTGAGCATGGCTCCCTATATCTGTATCTGGCTGGCGGCAAGGGATCTGATCGCCGCAGCGCCTGACTGGACGCGGGCGCAGAGCGTGACCCGGTACGGATGGCTGGCTTCTGCCTTTGCGGTCAGCGGGATCATCCTGTATTTTGCCGGCCTGATGTGTACGCATCTGGCAGCGTTCAGGACAGCGTCAAATATCAGGAAACAGGGAGTCGCGCATCTGATGAAATCCCCTCTGGGTTTCTTTGACTCCAACGCCTCCGGCCTGATCAGGGGCCGTCTGGACGCGGCGGCAGCCGATACAGAGACTCTGCTCGCCCACAATCTGGCGGACATTGTCGGTACGGCCGTCCTGTTTCTCGCCATGCTGGTGCTCATGTTCGTGTTTGACTGGAGGATGGGGGCCGCGTGCCTGCTGTCCGCGGTGATCTCCATCCTCGCCATGTTCTCAATGATGGGAGGGAAGAACGTGGAACTGATGGCGGAATATCAGGCCGCCCAGGACCGTATAACGAAAGCCGGGACGGAATATGTCCGGGGGATCCCTGTGGTCAAGATATTTCAGCAGACAGTTTATTCATTTAAGGCGTTCCGGCAGGCGATCGATGAATACAGCGCCAAGGCCGAACATTATCAGGCGGACGTGTGCCGGGCGCCGCAGTCTGTGAATCTGACGTTTACGGAAGGAGCTTTTGTATTTCTGGTTCCGGCAGCGCTGTTTCTGGCGCCCGGCGCGCTCTCCGGCGGAGATTTCGCGGGATTTGTCACAAATTTCACTTTTTACGCAGTGTTTTCCGCCATTATTTCCACGGCTCTCGCGAGGATCATGTTCGCTTCATCCGGGGTGATGCTGGCGGGCACGGCTCTGGAACGTATTGCCCGGGTGATGGAAGCGCCGGTGCTTGAGGAACCGTCAGATCCGCAGACGCCGCATGGCAATAAGGTAGAGTTTCAGGACGTCAGCTTTACTTATGACGGGGCGCAGATACCGGCTCTGTCCCATGTGACATTCGCCGCCGAGCCGGGGCAGACCGTGGCTCTTGTAGGCCCGTCCGGAGGCGGGAAAACGACTGCCGCGAGCCTGATCCCCCGTTTCTGGGACGCGTCGTCCGGAACCGTCAGGGTCGGAGGCGTGGATGTGAAAAAAATAAACTCCCATGTGCTTATGGATCAGGTGGCTTTTGTATTCCAGAACAACCGTCTGTTCAAGACGTCGATCCTGGAAAACGTCCGCGCCGCCCGCCCGGACGCCACGAGAGAGCAGGTGACGGACGCGCTCTTGGCGGCCCAGTGCGGGGATATTCTGGAGAAACTGCCGGAGGGCATTGATACGCAGATCGGCACGGAAGGCACGTATCTTTCCGGCGGAGAGCAGCAGCGCATCGCGCTTGCCCGCGCCATATTGAAGGACGCGCCGGTAGTCGTACTTGACGAGGCGACCGCATTCGCGGATCCCGAGAACGAGGCGCTGATCCAGAAAGCCTTTGCCGCACTGACAAAGGGAAGGACAGTCATCATGATCGCCCACCGCCTGTCTACCGTTGTGGGGGCGGACAAGATCATCGTGCTGGATAAAGGGCAGGTCGAGGAACAGGGCGCCCATGAGGAACTTGTGTCAGCAGGCGGACTGTACGCGAGGATGTGGGCGGATTATAACCGGGCAGTGCAATGGAAGATCACCGCCGAGAAGGAGGAGTAGCAGATGTTCGGCAAAGAATTTCAGAGAAAATATGCCCTGACAGATCAGGGGGTGAAAAATACAAAAAAGGGAACATTCTGGACCGTTGTCGTAAATCTGGTCGTCATGGGAGGCGTCAGCGTGCTGTATCTGACGATGTCCGGATTTATGGGAACACTGACAGAGGGAAAAGAACTTCCGGAAGCGGCGCCTGTCGTCGGTATGGTCGTCCTCTTTGCCATCCTGTCTTTCCTGACTCACCTGCAGCAGTATAAAGCCACCTACGGGCTGGTATACGGCGAAGTGCGGGAAACACGTCTCAGACTGGCGGAGAAACTGCGGAAACTGCCGCTTGGATATTTCGGGAAACGTGATCTGGCGGATCTGACCGAGACGATCATGGGCGACGTCAACCGTATGGAACATGTATGGTCCCATGTACTGGGGTACCTGTACGGCGCTTATATTTCCACAGCCCTGATCGCCGTGTGCCTGCTGGTATATGACTGGCGGCTGACCATCGCCTGCCTGTGGGGCGTTCCCGCCGCGTTCGGGCTCCTGTTCGGGAGCAGGAGAATCGCCGCAAGGGCTTCCGAGAGAACCAAGGAAGCGGCGGTGCGTGTGTCAGACGGAATTCAGGAAGCGCTGGAGAATGTACGCGAGATCCGCGCGACCAATCAGGAGGAACGGTATCTTGCGGGATTGAACCGGAAGATAGACGAACATGAAAGGGTGACGATTCGTGGCGAACTGGGGACGGGACTCTTTGTAAATGCCGCCGGTGTGATCATGCGGCTGGGAGTGGCGACAACGATCCTTGCGGGAGCAGAACTGATCCTGAACGGCGAGATCGACTTTATGCTCCTGTTCATCTTCCTGCTCGTGATCACACGCGTCTATGCTCCGTTTGATCAGAGTCTGGCTCTCATTGCAGAGATGTTTGTGTCACAGGTGTCGGCGGACCGTATGATGGAGATCTATGACACTCCTGTCGCCGAAGGAGCGGAAAAGTTCGAGCCGGAGGGACACGACATTGTGTTCCGGCATGTAGATTTTGCCTATGATGAGAAGGAAGTCCTCCGCGATGTGAGCTTCACCGCAAAAGAGGGAGAGGTTACAGCGCTGGTAGGTCCTTCCGGATCAGGTAAGAGCACATGTGTGAGACTGGCGGCAAGGCTGTGGGATGTGACAGGGGGAAGCATCACGATGGGCGGCGTGGACATCTCCGGCGTGGACCCGGAAGTGCTTCTCAGGGATTATTCAATGGTATTTCAGGACGTAGTGCTGTTTGACGATACAGTCATGGGGAATATCCGTCTCGGAAGGCGCGGCGCAACAGACGATCAGGTG
The DNA here is from genome assembly GCA_964548625.1 of uncultured Mediterraneibacter sp. GTDB lineage: Bacteria > Bacillota > Clostridia > Lachnospirales > Lachnospiraceae > Mediterraneibacter. The sequence continues at coordinate 2,541 of CAZJRY010000084.1, read as the reverse complement.
CGGGCGGCGGCAAAAGCGGCTAACTGCGATGAGTTTGTACAGAGGCTCCCGGAGGGATATGACACGCCGGTCGGGGAGAACGGCGCGAAGCTCTCGGGCGGCGAGCGGCAGCGGATCTCCATCGCGCGGGCTCTGTTAAAGGATGCTCCGGTCGTGCTGCTCGACGAAGCAACCGCAAGTCTGGATGTGGAAAATGAGACGAAAGTGCAGGAAGCGCTCTCAAGGCTGCTTGCCGGAAAGACTGTTCTGGTCATTGCCCACCGTATGCGCACCGTAGAGGCGGCGGATAAGATCGTCGTGCTTGCGGACGGCCGTGTGGCGGAAGAAGGCTCACCGGAAGAACTGATGGCAAAAGGCGGCCTCTATCGCCGTATGGTGGAACTGCAGAGACAGAGCACGGGATGGAGTCTGGAAAGTATCTGACACCATGCGTTGTTCATCGAAATAATTAAAATAACGGTCAGATCAGGTTGTACTTTCATTTCTTTTTTCTCTTGTCTTTCGACTGCGCCATTACTTTATCATAGGAAGGGCAGACTGCGATCAATACTGCCGTCAGCACCGCCATCAGCGCTAAAACTCCGCAGCCGGTCAGCGGATCGTAGTCAGCTCCTTCCTGTCCCGTGTAGCCGATGATCCCCAGTCCTGCCGTGACCGGATAAAAATCCGTCAGATTCCGGCCGGCGACAAAGATTCCGCAAAAGCCGTAGAAAAAAGCGATCCCTGTTCCCGCAAAGAAGCGGTCCCGCTTCCTTGCGGACCACACGATCAGGGGCGCGACCGCCACAAAATTAAACAGAGCGACCGCGCAGATCCGGAAGAAAGAGCACCCGATCCCCGCTATACCTATCTCTTCACAGTGCAGGACAAACGCGCCGGCAAACAGCGTGCAAATAAAGCTGAATACAGCGAACAGAAGGGCCAGCAGACCGGTAACGATCAGTTTCCCGGTCAGGAGCTGTTTCTGAGAGACCGGAACGGTTATCATGGATTTTAATGTGTTGTCCGTGTACTCGCGATTGATGATATAACCGCCGGTCAGTACGATGACAAAGGGAAATCCCAGGCTGAAGTTATTCCAGATGACGTTATCCGCGAATACTTCGTAGGCGACAGTATCGCTGTCGAACGAGGTTTGGAAGATTGCCAGCGCAAATACGAAAAATACTGCGACAATGCCGACCCACAGGACACTGTATCGTTTTAATTTATGAAATTCTCCGATCACGATATTTATCATTTTAATCCCCCTTATATCTCACTTTTTTTATAGAAGAACATAGACAGGAAAGAAAACACACAGGCATAAACCGCCATGATGCCGATCACATACAGTATCGGTTCGGCGTAGGGCAGAATGTACGAGAGCGCGTCTTCCACCGGCATGACTCCAAGATACCATTTCATGATGAGAGGAATCGGCAGTACGGAGGCGAGCGAGTCCACCGACTCCGGACTTGTACCGAACATCATAGTGATCGCGAAGCTGACCACCGCATATGCAAACGAGAGGATGATAGAAAAAATATAACTCCCGTTGCTGATCAGGATTACCATGATCACGGGCAAAGTGCCGATCAGGACGAAAACTCCCAGACAGACACTGACACCCAGACGAAGCAGCACATGGTTCACATTCCCGACGATCAACCCGCCCGCCAGTGATGCTCCTAACCCTGCAACTGAATAGATCACGGACAGGGCCAACAGCACGCACAGTTTGGAAAAAAGGATTTTCGTTTTGGAAACAGGGATCACCAGCAGATTTTTCAGGGTATCGTTGTCCCGTTCCATCAGAAACAGCATCGCGGCGATCACGCCCAGCACACACGGCAGAAACAGGAGATCTCCGAGGAGAAAAACCGCGCGGAAAAGCTGGTCGAAAGTCTGGCTGTCTCTGGCCATCAAGAGGGTCAGGACCATAGGAAAGAGAACTGCCGCTCCTACGGTAAGCTGAATAAATTTTTTTCGCTTTAATTTTTGAAATTCGCAGGCGATCAGATCAGGCAATTCCCTCACCTCCTGTGACTTTTTTGAAGTAGTCCTCCAAGGTGGCCTCGAATAAATGGGACTCATAAAGATCGATGCCGGCTTCGATCAATGCCCGGTTGACGGCGGCGGCCGGCAAAGCCACATCGTAAAGGGCGAGCCTCCTGTCATCCATGATCCTGAAGTTGTCTGTATGGAACTGTTCCTCCAGAATCCGGGCTGCCTGCGCGGAATCAGACAGCTCAAAGCGGATATATCTGCTGTTCTTTCTCTCCAATTCCGCCATGCTCTCCTCCTCCAGCAGTACCCCGTGGTCGATGATACCGATATCGTCCGCCAGCATGGAAATCTCCGAGAGGATATGACTGGAGATCAGGATGGTTTTTCCCCGTTCATTGCAAAGATTCCGTATAAACTTCCGGACCTCCGCGATGCCGATGGGGTCAAGGCCGTTGACAGGCTCGTCGAGGATCAGCAGTTCCGGGTCATGCATGATCGCCAGCGCGATGGCAAGCCGCTGCTTCATGCCAAGGGAATACTGAGCGTACAGCT
>CAZJRY010000083.1:0-10706 GCA_964548625.1 uncultured Mediterraneibacter sp. | reverse complement strand
GCGTGACAGACCTGTATCTCTCCCGTTATGAGATCCAGCTTGAGTCCGCTCTGTCGGAACTGAAGACCGTGGACAACTTAAGACCTTTCGTCGAACTCAATCCATATCGCGACGCGCTCGCCAAGGCAGACCAGTTCGTGGGATATCTGCCCAACGCAGAAGATGTAACGCCCGCCACGGGGCTGGGACTCAATGATATGTTTGAGCTCGTGCGAAAGGCAGATGAAGATTATCAGACACTTCAGGAAAAGAAGGAAAAATTAAAGAAAAAAATCGGGGAGCTTCGCGCGAAACAGCAGGTCATCGCTCCTTTCCGTCCTGTTGACTGTGACCTCCACAAAGTACTGAACTACCGCTATATTGCTTACCGCTTCGGACGCATCGCGGTGGAATTCTATCACAAGATGCAGAAATATCTCATGGATGACTTAAACGCCGTCTTTGTTGAAGGCGAGAGGGATGACAGTTTCGTATACGGGGTTTATTTTGTTTCTCCTGCCGAGTCCCAGAAGATAGATGCCGTGTTCCGTTCCCTTCACTTTGAGCGAATCGAGCTCAAAGACGAGTTCGAAGGCACGCCGGCGTATGCTTACCAGTCGCTGGAGCGCGAGATCGCCCGTGTCAATCTGGAGATAGAAGACCTTGATAAGAAGGCCGGCGAAATGCTCTCCGACAGAGCCCCGCAGCTCATAGCGGCCCGCAACCGGCTGGAGGAATTATCCAACAATTTCGACGTCCGCAAACTTGCGGCACGGATGGCGGATAATAAAGAAGACTACTACATCCTGTGCGGATGGATGGCTGAAGACGATGTAGAAAAATTTGTAGAAGAAGTTAGGGATGACGACAAAGTATTCGTGGTAGTCGAGGATGACCACGACGCATACTTCGGAGAACCACCCACCAAACTGGAGAATCCGAAACTCTTCAAACCCTTTGAAATGTTTGTCCGGATGTACGGGCTGCCGGCGCACAATGAGATGGATCCGACCGTATTTGTCGGCATTACTTATTCCTTTATCTTCGGCGTTATGTTCGGAGATGTGGGGCAGGGGCTTCTGCTCCTCATCGGCGGGGCGCTCATCTACCGCTTAAAGAAAGCGCCTCTCGCCGGGATCATCGCCTCGGCAGGTGTTTTTTCCACCATATTCGGATTTTTGTTCGGCAGTATCTTCGGATTCGAGGATGTGCTGCCCGCACTCTGGATACGGCCCATCGACCATATGACCACGCTGCCGTTTCTCGGAAAACTGAACACGGTGTTTATCGTTGCAGTGGCATTCGGCATGCTGCTCATCATAGCCGCGATGATACTCCACATTATCAACGCTGTCAGAAGCAGGGATATCGAAGCCGCATGGTTTGAACCGAACGGCGTCTCCGGGCTTGTATTCTATGCAGCGGTCATCGTAACGGTCGCGCTCTTCATGACCGGAAGACCGCTTCCGGGCGGTATCGTCATGGCGGTCATGTTCGGTGTACCGCTGATCGTGATGCTCTTCCGGGAACCGATCACAAGAGCGATCCTGAAACGCGCCGACAAACCGGAGACCGGCAGGGCAATGTTCATTGTACAGGGAGTTTTCGAAATGTTCGAGACACTCCTGAGTTACTTCTCCAACACGATCTCGTTTATCCGTATCGGCGCGTTCGCGGTCAGCCATGCGGCTATCATGGAAGTTGTCCTGCAGCTTGCGGGAGCGGAGAGCGGACACCCGAACTGGATCGGCGTGATCGCCGGCAATCTGTTTGTATGCGGGTTCGAGGGACTGATCGTAGGCATTCAGGTCCTTCGTCTGGAATATTATGAAATGTTCAGCCGCTTTTACAAAGGCAGCGGCCATGCATTTGATCCATACACAAAGAAGAATACAAATAAATCCAAATAAAATATGAAATCAGGAGGATCCCATCATGACTTTAGCAACAAAGATCATTTTCATCATTGCTCTGATCGTAAGCATTATCGTTCCTTTCGGCTGCTATCTTCTCGGCGAGAAATCAAAGAAGCGCTATAAACGCGCCATCGGAGCCAACGTGTTTTTCTTCTTCGGCGCATTCGTCATCGCCACGATCATGCTGTTCGGCGGACCTGACGTACAGGCTGCGGAATCCGCGGCTTCCGACAGCGGTTTCGCGACAGGCCTCGGCTATCTCGCGGCAGCTCTTGTCACCGGACTTTCCTGTATCGGCGGCGGTATCGCAGTCGCAAGCGCGGCAAGCGCGGCGCTCGGAGCGATCAGCGAAGATTCCGGCGTACTCGGTAAATCTCTGATCTTTGTAGGTCTGGCGGAAGGCGTCTGCCTCTACGGGCTGATCATCTCCTTCATGATCTTAGGAAACCTGTGACACCGGTCATCCGTGCGGAAAGATACGGACCGGCAGTCACTTACAGCGCGTCCTTTTGCAGCAGACAGGTAAACCGGGAGGTATTTTATATGAAAATGTTTCTTATAAGCGATAACGTAGATACTTACACCGGCATGCGTCTTGCCGGCGTGGACGGCGTGGTTGTCCATGAACGCGACGAGCTGAGACAGGCTCTGGAAGATGTCCTCAGGGACAAGAGTGTCGGCATCGTACTTCTCACCGAAAAATTCGGGCGGGAATTTCCCGATATTATCGACACCTTCCGTCTGGAGCGGAAGATGCCGCTACTGGTCGAAATCCCTGACCGGCACGGGACAGGACGCAAGAAAGATTTTATCACGTCATACATCACCGAAGCGATCGGTCTGAAGCTGTAGCTTCAGGCTGACAGATATACCCGGATATGACTGAATTATTATGTAAAGGAGGGATTCCTCTTGACTCTGGAAGAAAAGATCGCGCATCTGCAGTCCACCTCCATGGAGCAGGCACGCGCGGAGGGCAATGCCATCATCGATTCCCACCGGGAAGCGCTTGAAAAGATCTTCGAAGACCATAAGGCAGAGGCGCTGCGCCAGGCTGAAACACGTATCAAGGCTGAGACAACTAACGCCAGACTGTCGTTAAATCAGGCAAAAGCAAAGGCCCAGCTCGAGATCAAACGGCGCCGGGGGAAAGTACAGCAGGAGCTGAAAGACAAAATATTTTACGAGGCCGGCAGCCTCGTAAATGACTATATGAAAACCGAAGATTATAATGATTTTCTTGTCAGGTGTATCCATCAGGCAGTCCGCTTTGCCGGCGAAGATCCCGTCATAATCTATATCAATCCGTCGGACGAAGAGAAGCGTTCCGACCTCGAAGACGCTACAAGAGCGCATCTTACGATCAGCGCAGAAGACTTTATCGGGGGCATACGCGCGGTTATCCGTTCCCGCAATATCCTCATCGATAATTCGTTTAAGACACAGCTTCGCAATGAATACGATAAATTTATGTTTTCAGGAGGTGACGGCATTGCTTAAAACCGGAAAAATCTACGGGATCAACGGACCCGTCATCTATCTGAAAGGGAACACCGGCTTCCGCATGTCCGAAATGGTCTATGTAGGAGAACAAAAGCTGGTAGGCGAAGTTATTGCGCTCGACAAAGACAGGACAACGATCCAGGTATATGAAGAGACTTCGGGACTCCGCCCCGGCGAGGAGGTCACAGCCGGCGGAAACGCTGTCTCTGTCACTCTTGCTCCGGGCATCCTGAACAATATCTTTGACGGCATCGAGCGTCCTCTGGAGCGTATCGCGGATTCCTCCGGCGCGTTCATCACCCGCGGGGTCAGCGTAGACTTTCTTGACAGGGAAAAAAAGTGGCAGACACATATCACTGTAGAAAAAGGGCAGTATCTCCATGGGGGCGACATCATTGCCGAGGTGCCGGAGACACGCGCGATCGTGCATAAATGCATGGTTCCGCCGGATGTGGAAGGCTCCGTAGCGTCTGTTGTCACAGACGGCGAATATACGATCGATGAAACACTTATCACACTGGAACTGCCGGACGGCGGTACAAAAGAACTGACCATGACACAGCACTGGCCGATCCGTGTGCCGAGACCCGCACATCACCGTTTTCCGGCCTCCGTTCCGCTTATAACAGGGCAGCGTATCATTGATACGATGTTTCCGATCGCCAAGGGCGGGACAGCCGCCATCCCCGGCGGATTCGGCACTGGCAAGACTATGACGCAGCACCAGATCGCCAAATGGGCAGACGCTGATATCATCATCTATATCGGATGCGGCGAGCGTGGAAATGAAATGACTCAGGTGCTCGAAGAGTTCGGCGAACTGACCGACCCGAGAACAGGCAATCCGCTGATGGACCGGACCACTCTGATCGCCAACACCTCAAACATGCCGGTGGCTGCCCGTGAAGCAAGTATCTACACCGGACTTACGCTGGCAGAATATTACCGCGATATGGGCTATGATGTCGCTATTATGGCAGACTCCACATCAAGATGGGCAGAGGCGCTCCGTGAACTCTCCGGCCGGCTGGAGGAAATGCCTGCCGAGGAAGGCTTCCCCGCATATCTGGCGTCAAGGCTCTCCTCATTCTACGAACGCGCGGGCATGATGCACAATTTAAACGGCACAGACGGTTCTGTCACGATCATCGGAGCGGTCTCCCCGCAGGGCGGAGATTTCTCCGAACCGGTCACGCAGAATACCAAACGTTTCGTGCGCTGTTTCTGGGGACTGGACAAGAGTCTCGCATACTCCAGACATTTCCCGGCGATCCACTGGCTGACCAGCTACAGTGAATACTTAAATGACCTGAGTCACTGGTATCAGGATAATGTCTCTCCCCGGTTTATCGATTACCGCAACCGGCTGATGGCTCTGTTAAATCAGGAGAGCAGCCTGTTGGAGATCGTGAAACTGATCGGAAGCGACGTGCTCCCTGACGACCAGAAACTGGTTCTTGAGACCGCGCGCGTCATCCGTCTCGGCTTCCTGCAGCAGAACGCATTTCACAAGGACGATACCTGTGTATCCATGGAGAAGCAGTTCCTTATGATGGACACGATCCTGTATCTCTATAAACAGGCGCGTACACTCGTCACAATGGGGCATCCTATGTCCGTGCTGAAATCCGAGAACATATTTGACCGCGTCATTGCCATCAAGTATGATGTTCCCAATGACCGGCCGGAAATGTTTGCCCGGTACCGGCGTGATATCGATGCGTTCTATCAGAGAGTGCTGGAGAAAAACGCATAAGGAGGACCGATTATCATGTCAATCGAATATTTAGGCTTAAGCAGCATCAACGGACCTCTGATCGTTCTCGAAGACGTGCAGGACGCGTTTTTCGATGAGATCGTGGAATTTGTCGTGGACGGCGCCGAGCACAAGATCGGACGTATCGTAGAGATCTATGAAGACAAGGCCGTCATCCAGGTGTTTGAAGGCTCTGAAAATATGTCTCTTAAAAATACACACACAAAGCTTACCGGACATCCGATGGAGATCGCCCTCTCACCGGATATGCTGGGCCGTACGTTTAACGGCATCGGTCAGCCCGCCGATGATCTGGGACCGATCGTCTCTACGCTTAAAAGGGATGTAAACGGACTGCCGCTGAATCCCGTACGCAGAGAATATCCGCGAAACTATATCCATACCGGCATCTCCGCCATCGACGGACTTACCACGCTGATCCGCGGACAGAAGCTTCCCATCTTCTCAGGGAACGGACTTCCCCACGATCAGCTCGCCGCGCAGATCGTAAAGCAGGCTTCTCTGGGTGAAGGCTCTGATGAGCAGTTTGCCATTGTGTTCGCCGCAATGGGTGTCAAACACGATGTCGCGGACTTCTTCCGCAATACATTTGAAGAGAGCGGCGTCGCGGATCATGTGGCAATGTTTTTGAATCTTGCGAATGATCCCGTCGTAGAGCGTCTGATCACGCCGAAAGTGGCGCTCACCGTGGCGGAATACCTTGCATTTGAACAGAACATGCACATCCTCGTCATCCTGACGGATATGACTTCCTTTGCCGAGGCAATGCGTGAGGTGTCCTCTTCCAAAGGAGAAATCCCAAGCCGTAAGGGATATCCGGGATATCTGTACAGTGAACTTGCAGCCCTCTACGAGCGCGCGGGAATCGTGAAAGGCGTGAACGGCTCGGTAACGCAGCTTCCGATCCTGACCATGCCAAATGACGACATCACACATCCGATCCCTGATCTGACCGGATATATTACCGAAGGGCAGATCGTGCTGGACCGCCCGCTTCACGGGCAGTCCGTCTATCCGCCGATCAACATCCTCCCGTCACTGTCCCGTCTGATGAAAGACGGCATCGGCGAGGGCTATACAAGAGAGGATCACCAGGATCTGGCAAACCAGCTCTTCTCCGCCTACGCCAAAGTAGGCGACGCCAGAAACCTGGCGTCCGTGATCGGAGAGGATGAACTCTCTCCGATCGATAAAAAGTATCTGGAATTCGGAAAGGAATTCGAGGAGAGATATATCGGACAGGGCGCAGAGGAAAACCGGAGCATGGAAGAGACACTCGACCTTGGCTGGGAGCTTCTCGGCAGGCTGCCGAAAGAGGAACTCGACAGAATAGACACGAAGATACTGGATAAATACTATAAACCGATGGATGAGGAATAAGATGAACATACACGTTATACGGGCTGTCGAGACATGGCAGCATGCAGGTGCATACTATGTGCGGATCCAGGCAATGGCAAGGCAGTATCACATTACTCTGCGGGAGGAATTTGACGAACACGATACCCCGGATGCCAAATATATCGTCCTGCTGGATGATGATTTTCCGGTCGCGACCTGCCGGTTATACGAATACGGCAATAAAGCCATGATGCTCGGACGCGTCGTCGTTCTCCCCGAGTACCGCGGATGCGGACTCGGCAGGCAGGCTGTACTCGAAGCTGAAAAGTGGTCCCGTGAACTGGGCTGTACACAAACGGTACTTGAGAGTCGGGATACAGCCGTCGGTTTCTACGAGAAACTGGGATATACCGCTTATCCTGACAGAGTGATACACGGGGAGACCTTCACCTGCGTCTACATGGAAAAATCACTATGCTGAACCAAAAAGTCTGTTTTGAGCCTGAAATTGTAAGACAGGCACAGACCGGATCATTGATAACGGGAGGGATTTCATGGATCCGCGTACATTTCCGACAAAGGGAAATTTAATACTCGCAAAGAACTCGCTGGCGCTTGCAAAACAGGGATACGACCTGATGGACAGAAAACGAAATATCCTGATCCGTGAACTGATGGATCTGATCGATGAAGCGCGTACCATCCAAGAAGAGATCGACACTACATTTACTTATGCCTATCAGTGTCTTCAACGCGCAAATATTGAAAACGGCATCAGCAACGTGGAGCTGCTCGCATATACTGTCCCGATCGAAAATTCCATCACCATCCAGACACGGAGCATTATGGGAACGGAGATCCCCCATGTGAAATATGTGCCGGATGCCGGAAAACCGACCTATTCATTCAGCACAACACATGAATCCATCGACAGGGCAAGGGAGGCGTTCCGCAAGGTAAAAGACCTGACGATCAAGCTCTCAATGGTAGAAAACGCAGCCTACCGTCTGGCAGGCAGCATAAAGAAAACCCAGAAAAGAGCAAATGCGCTTCAGAATATTACGATCCCGATGTACTCTTCTCTTGTATATACAATTACAAATGCACTGGAAGAAAAGGAGAGAGAAGAATTTACAAGATTGAAAGTGATCAAACGAATGAAAGAAAAGAAGGCAGCCCGGAAGTAAGGAGCTGCCTTCCATAAAAATCCGTCACTCTGTCAGCTTTCTTTCTCCGCCAGTTCCCTGACTTCTCCCGGATCAAGTTCCAGCAGATCTGCAATCTCTTCTATAGATTTTCCTTTCATTCTCTGTTTATCCACAATACGTTTAAGTACGGTATATTTCCCCTGTTGGATTCCCTGCTGGATTCCCTGCCGCAGCCCTCGCTCCATTCCTTTCTCCATACCGCGCTCCATTCCTCTTTGTTCTCCTCGCCTCAGCGCACTGCTCATCTGGGAGTTATAATCTCTGATCGCGCGTTCGCGCGCTTCATACTCCAGCTTGGCCCGTTCATCGGCACTCAGCTTTTCCAGTTCCCTGTATGCTTCTTCAATATATCCATCTGTTTTTGCCATTGCCTCAAACTCCTTCCTTGATTTCCCTCCGAAGAATTTCATCCATTTTATAAGGTCATCTCCGCTTTTGATATCCGAAGGCAGCTTTTTCAGTTCCAAGATCTGTATTTCCATAAGATCAGTATATTTTTTCCCGCTTTTCTCATCACAGAAGCATATCGTACGGCAGCATTTTGTATCTTCTTCAAAGTAAATAAAATCCAAAATACTGACATGCACACACTTCTTGAGATTTTCATAAGGTTCTCCCTTTCTGAGCTGGCCGGTAAATATTTTACTCAGATAAAAAAGTACCCTTGCATCCCAACAGTCAAAATACGCCACCTGCATCTCCATGTCGATCTGCGTTTTGTCCTCCATCAGTACTCTGACATCAAGAACTCCCAGCTTATCATCCTGATACTCCCGGCTGAGTACGGTCGGCAAAAGTACAGTCTCGCGGATCGTCTCCGGATCTTTTTTGAGAAGCGCCGCAATAAATCCCTTGCGGACTTTTGGATTATTCATCAGACCTTTAAAACAGAAATCCACGGTAGGAAGCATTATAAAATTGTCGTCTTTTCGTTCATTGGCTTCTCTTATGTTGTCTTCTGACTTCATAATCAGTTCTCCTTCATCTTATCATATCTGTAAAAAATAAAAAAGTGGAATTCGATTTGATGATCATCATTTCAGACTGTCCGGACAGTTGAAAGACATCCGGAACAGATCTGCCCCGGATGTCCTCAAAATACCATATTGTTTTCAGACTTACAATAGAAAATTTATAGAAAAAGCAGTTATCGACAAACTTACATAAATTATAAAAAGTTATCCACCGACTATTCAAATGATCCGCGGATTCCTCTTTTATTTTTCCTGGTTATCCTCGATTTCTTCACCCAGATAAAATACCTTAAAAAAAAGCTCCAGTGACTCAAACAGCTCTCTCTTCTTCTGCTGAAGTTCTTTGACCTTCAGCACACTTCCGATCTCATCAAAAAAGAAGTCATTCTCTTCATGATCTACTTTCAGCTCCAGATTCCCGCTTTCGTCAAATACAAGCATCAGGATTCCGCCCACATCTTCCGTATATAATACACTCATGATCTGCAGTTCCTGTTTGATATTCTCCGGCAGGGAGGCAAACTCCGGATTCAGGTAAAATTTCTGTTCATATGCGCTTGCCGCGCACAGCACAATTTCTTCGTTCATAATTTTCCCTCTCTATGATTCTCTCTGCATGCCGCGCAATTTCTCTCTTCACCGTAATTTACATGCAGGCAGCTCGATTCCGCCGCCCTGCGGCTTCATCTCGCTGTATGGCGTCCGCCATATACCATGGACACCTGCGCGGCATTGCAGATACATCTGCACGCCGCACAGATTGTCCATACTGCATGCTCATACTTGTCACACATACCCGTACACGCCGCGGACGGATACTTCGCCTGCGTTTATTTTTTCTACGGTTCCGTCTTCTCTGCGCACGACCAGTTCTCCTATGCGGTTAATACCGATCGCGTGGGCCTGATACATTTCTTTCGCTCCGATGATCTGAACATCCCGGTCGCAGTTGATCAGCAGGCCGCTGTATCGGTCTGTCAGACCGGACAGATCTTCTGTATCTGAAAATGTTTCATAGTTCTCTTCCAAGCGTTCCATGACTGCCGCGATCAGGGGGGCACGCTTCACTGCATGACCGCATTCTGTCCGCAGGGAGGTTGCCGTCCCCGCGATATTTTCCGGAAAATCCGTGATATTCACATTGATCCCCACGCCTACGGTCACATGGTTGATATAGTCGATCTGTGCACTCATCTCGGTCAGGATGCCCGCCAGCTTTTTCCCGTTGATAATGATGTCATTGGGCCATTTGATCCGGATGTCTCTGCTGCCGGCGCACTCCCGGATTCCTTCCGCTACACTGAGCGCCATAACAAGCGTGAGCATGGAGGCTTTATCCGGTGAGATCTCCGGGCGCAGCAGGACAGACATATAAATACTGCTGCCTGCCGGGGATTCCCACGTCCGTCCGCGCCGTCCGCGCCCTGCCGTCTGCCGGTCTGCCACTGCAAGAGTACCGTGAGGCGCTCCCTCGTCACCCGCCTGCCGGATCCTCAGGTTTGTGGAATCCGTTACGTCATAATACAATATATTTTTCCCTGCCCACCGGGTCTTCATCAGGCTGGAAAGTTCTTCCTTTGTCATCACGTCCGGGCTGTCCACGATATGATATCCCTTATTGCGGACGGCTTCCACCTGATAGCCTTCCTCCTGAAGCCGGCGGATGACTTTCCACACCGCGGTTCTGGATACGCCGAACTGACTGCTGATCCGCTGACCGGATACATAGCCGTCCGTCTCACGCAGGAGTTTTAGGATTTCTGTCTTCATTTTCATTCACTTTCACCGGTACGTTATATATACTTCTCAAGTATTCTAACATAAAACGAAAGAAGGGGAAACTGTTTGTTTTGAGCAGTTTCCCCTTCCTGCAGAAAGCCGGAAATACTATTTTGTTTTCTTCCTGTATCTCACGATCAGAACTGCCTCTGCCGCGATCAGGATCACTGCCAGCACGCCGTCAATCCCGTATGTCAGCATCATCCAGCCCGGCGTCTCAGTTCCTGTA
>CAZJRY010000082.1:0-10869 GCA_964548625.1 uncultured Mediterraneibacter sp. | reverse complement strand
CTTATCGTCGCAGAGCGCGAGCTGCTCCCGATACATTTCCAAATCGTTCATTTTTCTCCTCCACAACTGTAATGATCAGCATGTATACAACCATCACATTATATCAATTTTCAGATGTGATGGCAAGACTCACATTTTCCTTAAAAATTTCCCACGCATACTCATGTTCCGCAAAATATTTCGGACAGTTTTTGCCCGTAATGTCATAACGGCGGATCACTTCATTCGACGCATACGGCAACAGATAAAAGCCGCTGACACATCGATATTTCCGGATGGCCCGGGCTGAATATCGATATATCAGCGGCCCCATTTTATAAAAGGCAACTCTTATTCATCTACGCTGTAGTTCGGAGCCTCTTTCGTAATATGGATGTCATGCGGATGGCTTTCCTTTAAGGAAGCAGCGGAAATCTTGATAAATCTTCCGTTCGCTTTCAGCTCTTCCACTGTATGAGTACCGCAGTATCCCATACCCGAACGAAGGCCTCCCATAAGCTGGAACACGGTATCTTCCACCGTTCCCTTGTAAGCTACGCGTCCTTCAACGCCTTCCGGAACAAGCTTCTTCGCATTTTCCTGAAAATAGCGGTCTTTGCTTCCGTTCTCCATCGCGGCGATAGAGCCCATGCCGCGGTATACTTTATATTTTCTTCCCTGATAAAGTTCAAATGTCCCCGGGCTCTCGTCACATCCGGCAAAAATGCTTCCCATCATACATACGTTTGCGCCGGCCGCGATCGCTTTTGTCATATCTCCCGAATATTTGATGCCGCCGTCAGCAATGATCGGGATACCGTGTTCTCTTGCCGCCTCATAGCAGTCCATGACTGCTGTGATCTGGGGAACGCCGATACCTGCGACAACTCGTGTCGTACAGATCGAGCCCGGTCCGATTCCCACCTTTACAGCGTCTACTCCGGCCTCGATGAGGGCTTTCGTTCCCTCGCCTGTTGCCACGTTCCCCGCGATAACCTGCAGATCAGGATATTTCTCTTTCACCATTCTGACTGTCCGAAGTACATTTGCCGAATGGCCATGCGCGGAATCCATCACGACAACGTCAACTTTCGCTTTCACAAGTTCTTCCACCCGTTCCAGACAGTTTGCCGTAATGCCGATCGCCGCGCCGCAGAGCAGACGTCCCTGGGCGTCCTTCGCAGACAGCGGATATTTGATCTGTTTCTCAATGTCCTTGATCGTGATAAGACCTTTCAGATTCCCTTCATCATCAACGATCGGGAGCTTTTCTTTTCTTGCTTTTGCAAGGATCTTCTTCGCCTCTTCCAGAGTAATTCCCTCTTTTGCCGTGATAAGTCCCTCGGAGGTCATGGATTCTTTGATCTTTTTAGAGAAGTCTTCTTCGAATTTCAGGTCACGGTTCGTTATGATTCCGACCAGTTTGCGGCCCTCTGTGATCGGAACTCCCGAAATACGGAATTTCGCCATCAGATTATTGGCATCCTCCAGTGTATTTTCCGGTGAAAGGAAAAAAGGATCTGTTATAACGCCATTCTCAGATCTCTTTACCTTGTCTACTTCTTCGGCCTGATCCTCAATAGACATGTTTTTATGAATGATGCCGATACCGCCCTGACGAGCCATGGCGATCGCCATGCGGTGCTCTGTAACAGTATCCATTCCCGCACTCATCATCGGAATATTCAGTCTGATCTTTTTTGTCAGATATGTCGACAGATCCACCTCGTTCGGAATCACTTCTGAATATGACGGCACCAGAAGAACGTCGTCAAATGTAATTCCTTCACCAATAATCTTTCCCATACTTTGCTGACCTCTCTTTCTTTTGAATCTACATTATATAAATAAATGTAAATATTTAACTGATATACTAACCAAATTCATAAAAGATGTCAACTGTTTTCCGGCGGGCCTGCCGCAATTTAGAGTTGATTTATTTTAAGATTTATTTATAAGCAGAACTTATATTCATATTTATCGGAGCAGCTCCGAATTTGATGAAGCAGAAAACAGGCGGAAATGAGGTGCGGAAATACTCAAAAAAGTATTTCCGCGCCTCATCTCCGCCCGTTTTCGGACATTATCTCTATCAGCGTTCAGTCCGGGAATATGAAATTACATCATTCCCATTCCGCCTGCGCCGCCTGCCGGTGCAGCCGGCTGCGGTTCTTTGATCGTAGATACTACGGATTCTGTTGTAAGCAGTGTAGACGCAACGCTTGTAGCGTTCTGAAGAGCACTTCTTGTAACCTTCGCGGGATCAAGGATTCCGGTTTCTACCATATCTACATACTCTTCTTTGTAAGCGTCAAATCCGATACCCGGCTCTGACTCTCTTACTTTATTTACAATAACCGCGCCCTCAAGACCTGCATTTGCGGCGATCTGATACAGAGGAGCCTCCAGAGCTTTCAGGATGATCCTTGCGCCTGTCTTCTCATCGCCCTCAAGTTCTTCTGCCATATTGGCAACTTCTTTTGCCGCATGGATATATGCAGAGCCGCCGCCGGCGATGATGCCTTCTTCTACTGCCGCTCTTGTAGCGTTCAGGGCATCTTCCATACGAAGTTTTGCTTCCTTCATCTCTGTCTCTGTAGCCGCGCCCACACGGATAACCGCTACGCCGCCGGCCAGTTTGGCAAGTCTCTCCTGAAGTTTTTCTCTGTCAAAATCAGATGTTGTCTCTTCGATCGCTTTCTTGATCTGCGCAGCCCTGTCATTGATCGCGTTTTTGTCTCCGCATCCGTCGACAATGACTGTATTCTCTTTCTGAACTTTAACGGATTTCGCACGTCCGAGCTGCTCCATTGTTGTCTCCTTCAGGTCAAGTCCGAGCTCTTCCGAGATTACCTGTCCGCCTGTAAGGATTGCGATATCCTGAAGCATTTCTTTTCTTCTGTCGCCATAACCCGGCGCTTTAACCGCAACAACATTGAATGTGCCGCGCAGTTTGTTTACGATCAGAGTCGTCAGGGCCTCGCCCTCGATATCCTCGGCAATGATAAGGAGCCTTGAACCCGACTGAACGATCTGCTCAAGAAGCGGAAGGATATCCTGGATGTTGGAGATTTTCTTATCAGTGATCAGGATATACGGTTCTTCGAGAACAGCTTCCATCTTCTCCATATCTGTTGCCATATAAGCTGAAATATATCCGCGGTCAAACTGCATACCCTTTACCTGCTTCAGTTCTGTCTTCATTGTCTTGGACTCTTCAATCGTGATAACTCCGTCATTGGATACTTCCTCCATGGCTTTGGCAATCATTTCGCCCACAGCCTCATCTCCTGAAGAGACAGCGGCAACTCTCGCGATCTGTTCTTTACCATTCACCTTGCTGCTCATAGCCTGAATAGCCTCAACAGCTTTATCTGTCGCCTTTTTCATACCTTTTCTCAGTACGATCGGATTAGCTCCGGCCTCAAGGTTCCTCATGCCTTCGTGTACCATAGCCTGCGCCAGGACCGTAGCTGTTGTCGTTCCGTCGCCTGCAACATCATTTGTTTTGGACGCAACCTCTCTGATCAACTGTGCTCCCATGTTCTCAAATCCGTCTTCAAGTTCGATTTCTTTCGCGATCGTGACACCGTCATTTGTGATCAACGGCGAACCGAATGATTTGTCAAGGACAACATTTCTTCCTTTCGGTCCAAGTGTAACTTTAACTGTATCAGCCAGCTGATTTACACCTTTTTCAAGTGCTGTTCTGGCTTCAGCTCCATACTTAATTTCCTTTGCCATGTCAATACATCTCCTTATTTTAAGTTATAATTTATTGCTTCGCTAAGTTCTGCTGATGATACGTCCTCGCATTCGCCCGGAGTATCGGCTAAAACATTAAGCCCGAGAATATCTCTCCAGAGTTTTATGCCTCGACGATTGCCAGTATATCATTCTGTTTTACAATGATATACTCTTCGCCGTCCAGTTCCACATCCGTTCCGGCATATTTCGAATAAATTACCTTGTCGCCGGCCTTAACCTGCATCACTACTTCTTTGCCATCTATATTTCCGCCAGGTCCTACGGCAATAACTTCTGCTTCCTGCGGTTTTTCTTTTGCCTGTCCCGGAAGAACGATGCCGGACTTTGTTGTCTCTTCTGCTTCTAACTGTCTTAAAACAATCTTGTCACCTAATGGTATTAACTTCATTGTAATTCCTCCTTGATTTTATTTTGTCAGCACTCATTTCTTATGAGTGCTAACCTCATGAATATAAAATAGCACTCCGTTTTCAATTTGTCAACATAGTTTATAAGGTTTTTATAAAAAAAGAAACGCACCGCTTCTCAGGCACGTTTCGTCATCTTTCTTCCTTCATATACATTATAAAAACCGTTTTCTATTCTGAATTTCAATAGTTTTTTATCTTCCTGACAGTACCGCTCTTTCACCACACCGGTGCAGTACAGCAGTTCTGTCCTCGTTGATATGTAACATCTGTATTTCGCATCCAGGGAAATAATTTCCAGCTTATCCTCTTTAAGCTCAAGATAGATGAAATCTTCTTCCGGATCATATTTACGTACTCTGCACTGCCGGGTCGAATCATCAAAAATACCATCGGCAGAAAGAATCTTTTCCATTCTGAGAACAACGGGATTTCCTTCGTACATATCAAAACCTCCAGCTTACATCCGCTCTTTTTTAATCTTGTCAAGCTCGGCAAACACATAATCATTAAGCACTTTAATATATGTTCCCTTCATACCGGAAGAACGGGATTCGATCACGCCGGCGCTTTCGAATTTGCGCAGGGCATTCACGATCACAGAGCGTGTAATCCCTACCCTGTCCGCAATCTTGCTGGCCACAAGGATCCCTTCTGCTCCGCCCAGTTCGTCAAAAATATGTATGATCGCTTCCAGTTCCGAGAATGACAGTGTGCTGATAGCCGACTGCACGATATGTTCCTTTCTCGATTCTTCAGCATTTTCTTCATTTACGGAACGCAGCATTTCAAGTCCTACCACTGCAGTACCGTATTCGCTGAGAATAATATCATCGATCGAATAGACCGAATCCTGCTTATAGATAAATAATGTCCCGAGACGTTCTCCCGCGATGTCGATCGGCGTCACGATTGCCTGATACCCCCGCACGGCCCCG
The DNA here is from genome assembly GCA_964548625.1 of uncultured Mediterraneibacter sp. GTDB lineage: Bacteria > Bacillota > Clostridia > Lachnospirales > Lachnospiraceae > Mediterraneibacter. Next base: position 5,777 of record CAZJRY010000082.1, on the reverse strand, counting down.
GGTGAAAAGCCGAGAGTTTCAAGATTGACATTTTCCTTTGTGGAAAGGATGCTCAGGAGACGCTCATTTAACATTGCGTCAATATGGGAACCGACCGACTCCGTGATCAATTCGTGGATTTCTTTTACATCAGGGCGTTTGCCTACCCCGAGGATCTTACCTTTCCGGCTGACCACAAGGACATTCGAATCAAGAATATCTGTAAGGACTGCACAGATATCATTAAATACTACCTTGCTCGAATTATTATTATGGAGCAGCTTATTGATTTTTCTTGTTTTGTCTAATAATTGTACGCTCATTATTTCCTCCGCCCATCTTCTGCACACAATAATTGTATACACAAATCTTGATAAATCGCTAGACAAATATATATTATCATACAATTTTCAGAATAGCAATGCAATTTCGTCAATCTTTATTACTTCTTCTTATTCAGCACTGTGACAAACCCGCACTTTTCATTCGCGCATACCAGTTTATTTCCTTTCTCTATCATATATCCGCCGCATTCCGGACATTTTTCTTCGGACGGCTTCTGCCATGACATGAAATCACATTCCGGATTATTCTCACAGCCATAATACTTTCTGCCCTTCTTCGTCTTACGGATTACTATATCTTTTCCGCAGACAGGACACGGAATCCCGATCTTCTCCAGATACGGTTTTGTATTGCGGCATTCCGGGAAGCCCGGACACGCAAGGAACTTCCCATGCGGTCCGTATTTGATGACCATATTTCTGCCGCATTCCTCGCAGATAACATCTGTCACCTCATCCTCGATCTTTACTGTCTCCAGCTCTTTCTCCGCCTTTTTTACGGCTCCTTCAAGATCCGGATAGAAATTACGGATGATTTCTTTCCACGCTACTTTTCCTTCTTCAACCATATCCAGAAGACCTTCCATATTAGCCGTAAAGTTTACATCTACGATACTCGGGAAAGACTGCTTCATCATATTGTTTACCACTTCGCCGATCTCAGTGAGATAGAGATTTTTCGCCTCTTTTGTCACATACCGGCGTCCCAGGATAATGGAAATCGTAGGCGCATAGGTACTCGGACGTCCGATTCCAAGTTCCTCGAGCGCCTTGACAAGACTGGCTTCCGTATAATGCGCCGGCGGCTGCGTAAAGTGCTGTTTTGGATCAAGTTCTTCTTTTGTCAGCACAGAATCCATGCTCAAATTGCCAACCAGAACATTGTTTTCTTCTTTTTCCTCATCTGCTTCCGTGTATACGGATCGGAAACCGTCAAAGAGCAGTTTGGACGCGGCTACTGTAAAACAGTATCCGCCCGCGCCGATCCTGACAGATGTCGCCTCGTAACGGGCCGGATTCATACGGCTCGCGGCAAAACGTTTCCAGATCAGCTGATACAGTCTGAACTGGTCTCTTGTCAGGGAGTCTTTAAGAGATGCCGGCGTCCTTGTGATATCTGTCGGGCGGATCGCCTCATGCGCATCCTGCACATTCTTCCCGCTGTTCGCAGTTTTCTGTTCCGCCGCGGCATATTCACTCCCGTAATTTGATGAAATGTACTCTCTCGCGGCTACATCCGCCTCCTCGGCGATTCTCGTCGAATCGGTACGCAGATAGGTGATGACACCGACTGTCCCGTTGCCTTTAATATCAATTCCTTCATAGAGCTGCTGCGCGATGCGCATCGTCTTCTGAGTCCCGAAATTCAATGCCTTCGCGGCCTCCTGCTGGAGAGTACTCGTAGTAAACGGCAGCGGAGCCCTGCGGATACGCTCTGATGTTTTTATCTCATTGATCTTAAACTCTGCATTTTCGATTTTATGAAGGATCTCGTTCAATTCGTTTTCTGAGCGGATCGTGATCTTCTTATTATCTGTTCCGTAAAATTTCGCAACAAGCGGGCGCTTCTCCCCTTTAATGCTCAGGACTGCGTCCAGCGTCCAGTATTCTTCCGGAATAAACGCATTGATCTCCTCTTCCCGGTCTGCTACAAGCCGGAGCGCAACAGACTGGACACGTCCGGCACTCAGCCCGCGTTTCACTTTAGCCCACAGTATCGGACTGATCATATAACCCACCATACGGTCCAGAACACGTCTTGCCTGCTGCGCGTTGACCAGATCCATATCAATATCCCGCGGAGCTTTCAACGATGCTTTCACGGCATTTTTCGTGATTTCATTAAAAGTAATGCGGCGCATTTTCTTCTTATCCAGCTTCAGAGCGGCGGCAAGGTGCCATGAAATTGCCTCTCCCTCCCGATCGGGGTCGGTTGCCAGATATACTTTATCGGATTTTTTTACTTCCTTTCTGAGACTTGCAAGAATATCTCCCTTGCCGCGTATCGTAATATATTTTGGTTCAAAGTCATGTTCAATGTCAATACCGAGCGAGCTCTTGGGCAGATCCCGTACATGTCCCTGAGATGCCGCGACCGTATAGCTGCTTCCCAGAAATTTTTTTATCGTTTTCACTTTTGCAGGTGACTCCACAATAACAAGATAATGCGCCATAAAACTGACTCCCTCCATAGACCTGTCTTTGCTTTTATTCTGATATAATATAATAATTTTTCGATATTTCACGTACATATCCCTGCAGTTCCAGAGAAACCAGACTCTCCAGAACCTCTTTCATATTCAGCTTTGTCTCGCTGACAAGCTGCTGCAGGTTCTTGGGATACAAATCGAGACAACTATACACCAATTTTTCGGCACTTTCAAGTTTTTTTTCATTTTTGTTTTTCTCTTCAGCTTCTCCCGGAGCCTCTTTTTTCTCGATCCCCCACTCCTCCAGAAGCGTCTCCGGAGAAAGAAGGATTCCCGCTCCCTGCCGGATCAGCCGGTTACATCCGTCGCTCAGTGTACTGTTCACCGGACCGGGCAGTGCATAGATATCCTTTCCCTGTTCCAGCGCCAGATCGACCGTGATCAGCGAACCGCTTTTTCTTCTGGCCTCCATAACAAGAACAGCGTCAGACAGACCGCTTATAATCCGGTTGCGCGCCGGGAAATTACGGGAAAACGGAGCTGTTCCCGGCGGCTGTTCCGAAAGGATGCCTCCTCCCTGTTCTAAAATATCGACGTACAGTCCGATATGTTCCCTCGGATAGCATACATCTGTACCCGAGCCAAGTACGGCATACGTCCTGCCGCCTGAGAGAAGCGCTCCCCTGTGCCCCATTCCGTCAATTCCTCTTGCCATCCCGCTGACGATCTCCACGCCGCACGCTGCCAGCGTCCGGGCGAATTCAACAGCGTATTTCTCACCGTAAGGCGTGCAGCGTCTCGCGCCGATTATCGCGGCTTTCCTTGTCTTTTTCCCGGGAAGGCTTCCCTTTACATAGAGCGCATACGGACAGTCGTGAATCTCCTTCAGGCTGTCCGGATATTCTTCTGAAAAAAACGGAACAAACCGTATATCCTGTTCGATCATTTTTTCATAATCTGCCTGAAATTGTCTGTTTTTGCCTGCCTGCATGATCTTATCGCATTCATTCTCATTCAAGAACCGGAATTTCCGCAGCTGTGTTTCTTCTATATAATAAATCGCTTCTGCCGTTTTCATGCGCTCTCTCAGCCTGATTTTTTTATATGCCGCCACTCCCTGTATGCCCGCCATCCAGAACTCATATTTCATTCCTATCTCCTCCAGTACTTTCTGTCTACCATCCTGTAACCGAGCGCTTCTTTCAGATGCGTCTCCCGGATCCTCTCCTCTCCGTCCAGATCAGCGATCGTGCGCGCCGTCTTTATGACTCTGTGATATGCCCGCGCCGTCAGTTCCATCATCGTAAAAGCACGTTCCATAAGCTTATTTTCGTCCTTTCCCAGACTACAGTACCTTTTCAGATCATCACTTTTAAGCATGGCATTCGTCGTTATACCGGTTCCTCTGTAACGCTCTTTCTGGATTTTCCTCGCCCGGCATACTCTCCTCCTGATTTCCGCAGAACTTTCACCATTCTTTTGACCCGTTAATTCTTCATATCTGATACGCGGCGCTTCGACACACAGATCGATTCTGTCCAGAAACGGACGGCTGATCCTGCTCAGATACATCTGGATCTGAGCAGGCGTGCATGTGCATTTTTCCAGATCCGGATAGCATCCGCAGGGACAAGGATTCATCGCCGCTACCAGCATAAAATCTGCCGGGAATATATAGTTTCCGTATGTTCTTGATATTTGTATGCTCCTCTCTTCCAACGGCTGCCTCAGAACTTCCAGAACACTTTTTCTGAACTCCGGAAGCTCATCCAAAAAGAGGACGCCGCCATGAGCAAGACTGATCTCGCCCGGCCGCGGGACAGCGCCGCCTCCTGTCAGCGCTGTTCTGGTCGCTGTATGATGCACCTCACGGAAAGGCCGTTTCCGTATCAGAGGGGACTCTGCTTTCAAAAGTCCAAGTACACTGTATATTTTTGTAATTTCCATGCTTTCCTTTATGTCCGGCGGCGGAAGGATGCCTGCAATACATTTGGCAGTCATTGACTTCCCTCCCCCGGGCGGTCCGATCATCAGGAGATTATGTCCTCCGGAAACAGCGACTTCTGCCGCCCTTTTTACATTTTCCTGTCCCTTGATCCGCAAGAAATCCGGCATGTTTTCATCCGTCTTTTCCAGTGTGGGCAGCAAGTCCGGGGATACCTCTTGTCTTCCGGCATCCCCATACTCTGCGCGGCTTTTGTCTCCATTTAGAAAAGCAACGGTCTCCTGCAGGTTTTCTACACCGATCACTCTTATCCCGCCGGCCAGCTTCCCCTCTGCTTCATTTTCTTTCGGAACAATACAGCAGGTAATTCCGTTTTCCAGAGCTTCCATGGCAGCCGGCAGTATGCCCGGAACTTTTCTTATCTGTCCGTCCAGACTCAGCTCCCCGATGATAAGACATTTTTCCATTTTCCCCGGCAGAATCCGCCCCAGCGATGACAGTATCGAAATTGCGATCGGCAGATCGAATGACGCTCCTCTTTTCCTGAGTGTGGCCGGCGCCAGATTGATCACCGTACGCTTTGCCGGATAGTCAAAACCGGAGTTTTTGATCGCGGTACGTACACGCTCCCCCGCTTCCTTTACTTCAGACGACAGGTATCCCACCATATGGAACACCGGAAGTCCGTTAGATACATCCGCTTCCACCCGTACCAGTTCTACTTTGAGGCCTTCAATTGCAGCGGATAAAACTGTGCTGAAACTCATTCTCGCTCCTTTCTCTTGAGTCACCTTCCTGCATCGGCCGCGCAAAAACACCACTGATAAAAATAAATGAATTTTCCGGCCGATCCGGCCAGATGCCCTCCCTCAAGGGCAAGATTACCGAAAATGAATTTTTCGGGAATGTACGTCAATCATACTGCATCCGGTTAGCCAATGTCAATACACGGTTTCGCTCTTTGTCCTTCTTTCATGTGGAAAAGCACAATCACAGCGGTTTTTTCATAAACTGTATCAAATGTGCTAAGAGGTGTCATCGTGCAGTCTTTTCCTGATCCCCTCACCCCCTCGGAAGAAAAATATTACATCCAGAAATACACGGAGGGCGACCTCGAAGCAAAGCACATCCTGATCGAACGAAACTTAAGGCTTGTGGCTCATGTCATCAAAAAATATCAGAATCTCGAAGAAGATTCCGAAGACCTGATCTCAATCGGAACGATCGGACTGATAAAGGCAGTCGTAACATTTAATCCGGATAAAGGCAACCGGCTGGCCGCCTATGCGTCGCGTTGTATAGAGAATGCTATCCTATCGCCAATGCGGTTTTACTCCCGGAGGGCGTCCCCCGTCAGGG
>CAZJRY010000081.1:1253-10892 GCA_964548625.1 uncultured Mediterraneibacter sp. | reverse complement strand
GCAGCCTTCTGTAAGCTTTGCTTACAATGCTGCACCCTTTCCATCATGCGCAGGTCTGATCTGTTGATTCAAACTGGCTGTTATACAATTCGGCGTAGAAACCGTTTTGGGCGAGCAGGGCTTCGTGGGTACCCTGCTCGACGATGTCGCCGTCTTTCATGACGAGGATCAGGTCTGCATCGCGGATCGTCGAGAGCCTGTGGGCGATGATGAAACTTGTTCTGCCTTTCATCAGGCTGTCCATGGCTTTCTGGATCAGCACTTCTGTCCTTGTATCAACGGAGCTGGTCGCTTCATCGAGGATCAGGATCTTCGGGTCCGCCAGGATTGCCCTTGCGATCGTGAGGAGCTGTTTCTGTCCCTGGGAGACATTGCTTGCCTCCTCGTTGAGTTCCATGTTATAACCGCCGGGCAGGGTCTGTACAAAACGGTGTACATGGGCCGCCTTTGCCGCCCGGATCACTTCCTCATCCGTAGCGTTCAGCCTTCCATAGCGCAGGTTCTCCATGATCGTTCCATGGAAAAGCCATGTGTCCTGAAGTACCATGCCGAACATCTTTCTCAGGTCGTTCCGGTTGAAGTCTCTGACATCGTGTCCGTCGATCCTGATCGCGCCGCTGTTTACATCATAGAAACGCATGAGCAGTTTGATCATTGTTGTCTTGCCGGCGCCCGTCGGACCGACAATGGCAATCTTCTGTCCTTCTTCCACCTTTGCAGAGAAGTCATTGATGATGATCTTATCCGGATTGTAGCCGAAGTGTACATGGTCGAATTCCACTCTTCCCTTTAACCCTTCTGTGGGAACCGGATTCTCCGCAATCTGCGCTTCCTCGTCTTCCTCGAGGAACTCGAAGACCCTCTCCGATGCCGCCGCGGTGAGCTGCAGCATATTAGTGACCTGTGCCACCTGCTGGATCGGCTGGGTGAAATTTCTCACATACTGAATGAACGACTGGATATCTCCCACTTCGATCACATCTCGGATCGCGAGAAAGCCGCCGAGGATCGCGACTCCGACATAGCCGAGATTGCCGATGAACTGCATCACCGGCATCATCATTCCGGAGAAAAACTGTGATTTCCATGCGGAATCATAAAGCTTTTCATTTGTCTCATTGAATGTCCTTATCACGTCTTCTTCTTTATTAAATGCCTTGATGATGTTATGACCGCTGTAGATTTCCTCCACCTGTCCGTTTACATTTCCCAGATAAGTCTGCTGTCCGCGGAAATATTTCTGGGAATGTTTCATCACAAACGAGATCAGGATCACGGAAACCGGAAGGATCAGGACCGCGATCAGCGTCATAAGAGGACTGATGGAGAGCATCATGACCAGCACACCGATCAGCGTGGTGACGGATGTGATCATCTGCGTGGCGCTCTGGTTTAAACTCTGTCCGAGCGTATCCACATCGTTCGTCACACGGGAGAGAACCTCTCCTACCGGTTTCGTCTCAAAGTAATTCATGGGCATACGATTGATCTTCTCCGAGATTTCTTTCCTCAGCCGGTAAGTTGTTTTCTGCGATATTCCTGTCATGATAATTCCCTGTATAAATGTACAGAGAGCGCTGATCAGGTACAATGCCAGCGTAAACAGAAGTATCCGCCCTACTTTTCCGAAATCGATCCCGCTTCCGCCTGATACTTTGCTCACAAGGCCGTTGAAGATCTCCGTAGTCGCTTTTCCGAGGATCTTGGGACCGGCTATATTAAAGATAGTCCCGCAGACGGCAAATATTGCCACAAACAGCATATGGAATTTAAAAGCACTCATATACCGGATCAGTTTTTTGATCGTTCCTTTAAAATCTTTTGCTTTTTCTCCTGCCGCATTACGTCCGTGCATTCCGGGCATGAGCCGGCACCTCCTTTCCATTGTCCGTCATCTGATGACCGCCGCTGTTTTCCGAAGAGCCAATGTTCCCTTTCTCCTGTCCCGTTTTCAATTCGCTCTCGGAGAGCTGGGAGACCGCGATCTGCCGATATACTTCACAGGTCTTCAGAAGATCCTGATGAGTTCCCATGCCCGCGATCCTGCCGTCATCGAGCACAATGATCCGGTCCGCATTGAGGATCGTACTGATCCTCTGCGCCACGATCAGCACTGTGCTGTTCTTTGTTCTCCTTTTCAGAGCTTTTCTCAGAGTAACATCTGTCTTAAAGTCCAGCGCGGAGAAACTGTCGTCAAATATAAAGACTTCCGGGTGCTTTGCGATTGCGCGGGCAATGGAAAGCCTCTGCTTCTGTCCGCCGGAGACATTGGAACCGCCCTGTGCGATCGGGCTGTTATATCCATCCGGTTTCCGGTCGATAAACTCCGTTGCCTGCGCGATCTCCGCCGCCTCGACCATTTCTTCTTCACTGCCGTCCGGATTTCCGAACATAATATTGGAGGCTATATCTCCCGAGAAAAGCACGCCTTTCTGCGGAACATATCCGAGCTTCTCTCTCAGTTCGTGCTGAGATACCCTGCGGATATCCACACCGTCAAGAGTGATGCTTCCCTCTGTCACATCATAAAAACGGGGAATCAGATTGACGAGAGTGGATTTTCCGCTTCCGGTGCTTCCTATAATAGCTGTTGTTTCTCCCGGACGAGCCGTAAATGAAATATCGCGGATCACGTCCTCATCAGCGCCGGGATAGCGGAAGGATACATGGTCAAACACAAGCAGCCCTTTCTCGTTTTCGGAAAACTTCTCCGGCTGATCCGGATCAAAAATAACAGTTTTGCTGTCAAGCACTTCCTGCACACGGTCCGCGGCAACTGCCGCCCTCGGCAGCATGATAGAGAGCATGCACAGCATCAGGAATCCCATGATGATCTGCATTGTATACTGGATGAATGCCATCATATCTCCGACCTGCATTTCACCGTTATCGATGCCATGGGCTCCGTTCCACATGATGAGCACTGAGATGCCGTTCATAACAAGCATCATAACCGGCATCATAAACGTCATAGCCCGGTTTACGAAAAGGTTTGTTCTTGTCAGCTCCCGGTTCGCCTTATCAAAACGTTCTTCCTCATATTTCTGCGTACTGAAGGCCCGGATGACCGACAGACCGGTAAGGATCTCTCTCATGACCAGATTGACCTTGTCTACCAGAGTCTGCATGATCCTGAACTTCGGCATGGCAACAAGGAACAGCACGAGAATGACCATGCCGATCAGCGCGACGGCAAGACCGATGATCCATGACATGGACACATTGGTCCGAAACACCTGAATAATGCCGCCAATGGCAAGAATCGGAGCATAGAGCACGATCCGAAGCAGCATAACGATCATGAGCTGGATCTGCTGGATATCATTTGTACTTCTTGTGATAAGCGATGCTGTAGAGAAACGGTCGAACTCGTTGTTGGAAAATCCCACAACCTTGTGGAATACCCTGCCTCTCAGGTCACGCCCTGCAGCAGCTCCCACCCGGGACGCCATAAATCCCACCAGAATGCTTGCCGCCATTCCGAGGAATGCAAGACCTGCCATTTTTCCTCCCGTCTTCAGGAGATATTGGATCTGTATCTCATCCACATCCATTCCGAGATTTTCATAGACCGTGCCCACATAGCTTACCGCGGCCTGATCCAGGATCATATCCGACATATCTCCCATCTGCTCTTTCATAGCAGTCAGCAGTGCATCCCTCTGATCTTCCGACATCATCTGCAGGATATCGAACACAGTCATGTCTTCCGTCACGGCTCCGTCCGGAAGATACGCTTCCAACTGTTCCTCGATCTGCGCGGTCATATCGCTTCCGGATTCGAAGCCTGCGGTCATCATCATCGGATACGCCAGAATATCTTCCAGGATGCCGATATCTTCATCCGAGATATCTTCCTTCAGAACATAAGCTTCCGAATCATAGGTGCCGTCATCTTCTTCGTACGCGTCAAGCACCGTATCAATGTCCTCCGACGGCACGAACAGCAGCAGACGGTTCATTTCATCCGCCGCTATCGCCTCCGGCACCTGATCCTCTATACCTCCCTGCTGGATCCCTACATTGACGATATCCGAAGTGTAAGCCGGGAGTGAAAGGTCGCAGTACGCCTGTATGAACAGCACAATAACAATAGCAATCAGCGTTCTCCAACGCTCTGCCGCATATTTAAATAAATTTTTCATTGCCTGTCTTTCCTTTCATCCATTTTTCTTTGGACTGTTTATTTTTCATTCAGATTATCCCTGATCTGAAAAAGCAGTCGCCTGAGAAGCATGATCTCTTCTCTTGTCATGTCACGGAACATGATCTCCTCCATCTGCTCTGCCACCGCATAAACTCCTTTGATACAGGATCTTCCTTTTTCCGTCAGGGTCAGCCTCATCACCCTCTGATCCGCCGGATCGGACCGTCTGGTCAGATAACCGTCTCTTTCCATCTTCTGTATGGAAGAAGTGATAGACGGCGGCGTCACATTCATCCGGGCTGCCAGCTCCTTCTGGGACAGAGAATCACTACGGTGAAGGGCAAACAGGATTCCCGCCTGGCTCTTATTCAGATTAAATTCCTGATACAGCTCTTTTGCGCGGTTCATTATTTTATGCATAAGCATAACCATCAGTCCGAATGCCGGTATGTCTTTTTCTTCACACTGCATGCCATACTCCTTTCCGCATTTCTAATTAGTTAGTTAACTAAACTGTATTTTAGTATTATTGCATAAAATAATCAAGGAAAAACCCTGTATTTTACAGTTTTTTATATTTTATTCACAAATTCTTATATTAGCACTATTCATCTTCTTTTTTATTTAAAAGATCCAGACAGAGGATTTTGACGAGAAAAACGGGCAGTTATGCCAGTCCGATCAGGCCGCCTTTCTCCTCATAGCCCGTATCCCACAAATCTTTGAGCTGAAATGTATACGATTCACCGTATGTCGCCACTGTAATCCAGAGACCGTCCTCTCTCTCTTCATACCCATAGCAGAGGAACCAGTGCCACACAAAATCTTTGTAATACACATTCCGGTGTCTCAGCATAAGATAAGGTACCGGATATCCACTGTCGATCTGCTGTCTGATAAAATGTTCCGCTGTCCGTAGTTCTTCTGTTCCGGGCAGTTCTTTCATCTTTAAACTGCTCTCACCGGTATCTCTCAGATAATTTCCAAAACCCTCCGTAAACATCCGGAGCTTATTCACCCCATTCACTCTCGGGCTGAGATAAGGCTTCATCTTCATGGAAAAATCAATATAATCCTGTTTTGTCAGCGCATGGATATCATATGGATATAAATATGCCATGCCCCTGCGCAGCGCAAGATAGATGCAGCAGTCACAGGCCGTCGCCGCAGCGCAGCCGCCGATATACATAACAACATTTTTGAACCACTCCTGATTGCCGCCGACTGCGCCTTCAATTGAAAAATAGTCTAAAATCTTCTTCATTCTTTTATTCACCTGTTTCATTATATTAAGACAAATATTATCTGTACTTCTCCGATTTCTCTGTCTATTATAAAGGTTATACGCCGTATAAGGTCAATACATTATATGAAAATACTTTTTATTGTACATATTTTCTTCAGGCGGTATAATAATTAAAAAAATTGATAAAAGGAGAGAGTCACAGATGAAAGTACGTATGGCAGAAGAAAGAGATATCCCGCGGATCCACGATCTGCTCTCGCAGGTAGCGCTCGTACATCACAAAGGCCGCCCGGACCTGTTTAAATACGGGCAGCGGAAATACACGAACGACCAGTTAAAGGAAATCCTGCATGATAAGCAAAGACCCGTCTTTGCCGCAGTAGATGAAGACGACTGTCTGCAGGGTTATGCCTTCTGCATTTTCCAACAGCATATAAATGACAATATACTGACCGATATCAGGACGCTGTACATCGACGATCTCTGTGTTGACGAGACAAAACGCGGAATGCACATCGGTAAGACGATCTATGAGACAGTCCTCGATTTCGCGAAAGAACAGGGATGTTATAATGTAACATTGAATGTATGGAGCTGCAATGAAAGCGCGATGAAATTTTATGAGAAATGCGGCCTGAAGCCACAGAAAATAGGGATGGAAGTTATTCTGGACGATGTCAGAACACAGATATGTCAGTCTGAATAATCCAACGGGAAAGAATACCGGAGAAAATGGAAATTTCTCCGGTATTCATTTACTTATTCTGTCTGCCATTGAGATCCTGCGCTGTTCTTCCTGCTGATCGTCCTTACATTAATCCCGTTCACCTCAATATGATCGTCCACCGGGATTACAAGACACTGGCGTCCGTCTATGATCCTTGTCTCGATCAAATCTGCACGACCGGGATCAACTTTGATCACAACATCCGGCGTCTCGATATTAAATTTCTTCGTCTCTGTGATATTTGACGCAAGAAGCATTGCTTTTTCTCCCGCATTTTCCTCAAAATTGCGTTCAAAATTCTCCATCTTCTCTGCGTCCACGCCGCTCTGTTCAAAGACTTTCTTCATCTCTGTCTTGTCCAGAGCCAGCGGCTCGGGTTCTTCCTTATGTTCCTCGATCAGATCATTTAACGTCTCATGAATGCTTCGCACTGTCTCGTAGTCTCCATCATCCCCCAGGGTATCTTCAATGATCATCCGGAAGGACTCTTTCTGATCATCGGCAGACATAGGGATTCTTGCGCCGAGAAGCTGATCGATCATCTCCGGCTGCAGATCCGATGATTTCTTCGTATAGTAGAGCGTACTGTGAAGGTCAGTTCCCCGGTCATTGAATGCCGGGAACAGGAAGCCTTTGTCCGGCATGTCCACGATCCAGTCCCTGATCCGGTCCTCGATCCGGTTGTCCTCTGCATTATAACAGAGCCCCGCCTTGGACAGTGATACCGGACAGATACTCACGAGCAGATATTCGTACACTTCATCCGACGCGTCAAACATTTCCAGATCGTCCGAAGTTTTCCCCAGTATATCATACATCGCATGGATCAGGATAATGTAATAATTCTCTGAACACTCGTATGTCGCGATCACTTTATCATAAAACTCCTCCAGAAGCATATCATCTTCCAGCTTGCTGTCTCGCAGTTTCAACAGAAATTCCTGAGTCCCGCCCGGCATCTCCGCGTCGATCGGAAACTCCATATTCAGCATATTCTTTCCGACAGTTCCCGATAGTGTTTTCTTAAATATATCAAAATATTTAAAGGCTTCTTCCTCCGGAAGAGAAAGGAACGCGTCTTTTGATTCCAGCTTCTTATTCTTTTCGTGATCCACATAGCATCCGCAGATTCTGGTGATCGCGCAGTTGGCAGGCGTGAACTGCTTGCGGATCTCAAGTATTTCTTTCTTGTTCATATTTGTACTCCTCTCTTGAAATCTTATTTATCATACTCCAGAACACAGATTAAGTCAAAGAGAGAACGGGAAAATCGATTGAATCTCCCGCCATTCTGTGGTAACATAGCCACGCATCATATTGTCCGGACCAGGATAAGTAAAATTTATTTCGCGGAGAAAAGTATCATGATCGCAAAATCCGATAAAGTAAACAATGATCTAAATACATCGGGAGAAGTGAGCACTTCTGTCTTTTCTCTCTTTGTCAAATATGTATCGGCAAACGTTCTCGGTATGATCGGCTATTCATGCTACATCCTTGCCGACACATTTTTCATTGCAAGAGGGATCGGTTCTGACGCTCTTGCGGCGCTGAATCTTGTGCTTCCCGCATACAGTCTGATGAACGGTACAGGCTTGATGATCGGTATGGGCGCCGCTTCAAGATACACCATCTCGTCAGCAAAGCCTGAGGGCGCACTGCACCGCACGGTCTTTACCCATGCATTGTATCTCATGGTGTTCGCTGCCGCGATTTTTTCCACGTCCGGAATACTGTTTCCGGACAAGATTGCCGCAGTTCTCGGCGCGGATGCCGATACGATCGGTTACGCTTCCGACTACATCCGTATCCTGCTGATGTTTTCTCCGCTGTTTCTGGGGAATAATCTGCTGACCAGTTTTGTAAGGAATGACGGCGCGCCTCGTCTTTCCATGACCGGAATGATCGTCGGAAGCCTCACAAACATTGTCCTGGATTATGTATTCATCTATCCGCTGGGGATGGGAATGACCGGAGCCGCTCTTGCGACTGCTACCGCCCCGGTCATAAGCATGCTGATCCTGTCTGTGCATTTTATAAAGAAAAGGAATCATTTCCGGCCTGTGCGGACAAAGCCTTCGCTTATCCGCTGGAGAGGTATCTGCACATTAGGAGTTTCTTCACTGATCACAGAATTATCATCCGGCGTCGTGATCATCGTATTCAATTACCTGATACTGGGATTAAACGGAAATACAGGTGTGGCGGCATACGGCATTCTGGCCAATATCGCTCTTGTACTTGTATCCATCTACACCGGGATCGGACAGGGCGTCCAGCCGATCGTAAGCCGGTATGCAGGAAAAAACGGAGAATGTCAGCGGCGGGATCTCCGCAGGTATGCGCTGACCTGTTCCCTGATCTTCGCCCTGCTCTCCTATTTGCTGATCGCTATATTTGCGGTGCCGCTCGCAGAACTGTTCAACCGCGAACATGAGCCGGTCCTGACCGGAATTGCTTCAAACGGAATGAGGATCTATTTTATCAGTCTGTTCTTCTCAGGCATAAATATTGTCGCCTCTGCATTTTTAAGTTCCGTCGACCGGCCGAAACAGGCTTTCGCCGTTTCCATCCTCCGTGGATTCGTGTTTATTATCCCAGTTGCCTGGCTCATGTCCGTACTTTTCGGACTTACAGGCATCTGGATGGCAGTTCCTGTGACAGAGGCATGCGTCTGCGCGCTGGCGCTCATTTTCCTAAAATAAAACAGACTCACTGCTGCGTTCAAAAAAGACAGGGTCAAATTCTCATGATCCTGTCCTTAATATCATTGTCCTGTATGCAGTATCCTGTTTGCATTTTCAATCCGTTCTTTCGTCGGCGGCTCGATTCCCGCCAGCGGATACTCATATCCAAGCTCTTCCCACTTGTATTCTCCAAACGTATGATAGGGGAGCACTTCCACTTTCTGTACATTATTTAATGTATTAATGAAATTATATAATTTCTCAAGATATTCATCACTATCACTTCTCTCCGGGACAAGAACATGTCTGATCCATACCGGTTTCCCGATATCAGACAGATAGCGCGCCATATCCAGGATATTCTGATTGGTACGGCCTGTCAGGATCTTGTGCTGCTCATCATCGATATGCTTGATATCGACCAGCAGCAGATCCGTGTACTTCATCAGCTCGTTAAACTTTCCGAAAAACGGCTCCTCTCTCGTAAACGGCGCGCCGCTTGTATCGATCGCCGTATTGACGCCCTTTTCTTTTGCCTTCCTGAAAAGCTCGATCATAAAATCCATCTGCATGAGAGGCTCGCCGCCACTCACTGTAATACCGCCGCCGTCTTTCCAGTAGGATTTATAGCGCATCGCCTGCGTGAGAAGCTCATCTGTACTTCTCTGCTCTCCCACATGCATATTCCATGTATCCGCATTATGGCAGAATTGACAGCGCATCGGACATCCCGCGACAAAAATAACAAAACGCACGCCCGGTCCGTCGACCGAGCCGAAACTTTCGGTTGAATGAATATACCCGTTCATATATCTCCTTTCGGGGACGTAGT
>CAZJRY010000081.1:0-1153 GCA_964548625.1 uncultured Mediterraneibacter sp. | reverse complement strand
TCGGGGACGTAGTGAAATCCGATTTTACTACGTCCCCGAATATATTACATTCTATCGTGGCAGGTTCTTGCGATCACGTCAAGCTGCTGCTCTCTTGTCAAGTCGATGAATTTAACAGCGTATCCTGATACGCGGATCGTGAAGTTTGCATACTCTTCTTTCTCCGGATGCTCCATCGCATCGATCAGTTTCTCTGTACCGAATACGTTCACGTTCAGGTGATGTGCTCCCTGATCAAAGTATCCGTCCATTACATGGACAAGGTTGTTCTTGCGCTCGTCATCATCGTGTCCCAGTGCTCCCGGGCTGATCGTCTGTGTATTTGAGATTCCGTCAAGTGCCTGCTCGTACGGCAGTTTTGCCACGGAGTTCAGTGAAGCAAGAAGACCGTTCTTCTCTGCGCCGTAGGACGGGTTTGCTCCCGGTGCAAGCGGCTCGCCTGCTTTTCTTCCGTCCGGAAGAGATCCTGTAGCCTTACCATAAACCACGTTGGATGTGATCGTAAGGATGGATGTCGTCGGCTCGGAATTTCTGTATGTGTGGCACTTCTTCAGCTTGCTCATAAATGTACGGAGCAGCCATACCGCGATCTCATCCGCGCGGTCATCGTCATTGCCGTATCTCGGGAAATCACCTTCAACCTCAAAGTCTGTAGCAACACCGTCGTCATCACGGACTGCTTTTACCTTCGCGTATTTGATCGCGCTCAGGGAGTCTACTACATGTGAGAAGCCTGCGATACCTGTCGCAAATGTACGTCTTACATTTGTATCGATAAGAGCCATCTCAGCGGCTTCATAGTAATATTTGTCATGCATATAATGGATCATGTTCAGGGTATCCACATACAGCTTGGACAGCCACTCCATCATCTGGTCATATTTCTCCATAACCTCGTCATAGTCAAGGTACTCGGATGTGATCGGTCTGTAGAGCGGGGACACCTGCTGTTTTGTCTTCTCGTCAACACCGCCGTTGATCGCGTACAGAAGGCATTTCGCAAGGTTTGCGCGCGCTCCGAAGAACTGGATCTCCTTGCCTGTCTCTGTTGCGGATACGCAGCAGCAGCTGGAGTAATCATCGCCCCATCCCGGACGCATTCCATCGTCGTTCTAATACTGGATGGAACTTGTCTTAACAGAAATATCAGCCG
>CAZJRY010000080.1:0-10983 GCA_964548625.1 uncultured Mediterraneibacter sp. | reverse complement strand
TCTTCAACTTGTGCTCGAAGTATTATACCATATACACGGAGGTTTTTAAAGTATTTTTTTACGCTATCATGCCGCCCAGCATCCCGCCTCCCGCGCAGAGAAGAAATGTTGTTGCCAGATTCATCAGATCCGACTGCAGTGAATGATAGATCCCGAGTGATATAAGCGTCAAAAGCAGGAAATAGACCGCCCCGAGGAGCAGGCCCCATAAAAATTTTCTGGAACCGGTCATTTTCCCGATCGCGAATCCGCCCGAGAAAGTCGATATCACATATGTCAGAATGATCCCCGCGTTGATATTCTCTTCGCTTAATCCCGCCTTATAGAGCAGGGCTGTCAGGACAAGGAGCAATATCCCCGTCACTATATACGCGCATAAAAGCGCTTTTATCACATCAGCCGCTCTCCGTTCGATCCCCTGTCTTCCGCCCGTCTTTTTTTCCATCTTTTTCCTCCTGAAACATACATGCCTGTCAGTCTTTGTCCTATGGAAAAATACTATGCGCGTCCGTCCGGATTTATGACATCTGCCGTCCCAGAAAATCAGCGGCACTGGAAGCCACTCTCTGTTCTACTTCTCCGAATTTCTTTTTCTGATCTTTATTCAGCAGCACCACCGATCCAATCACATCCCCCTCACTGATGATCGGACATATCGCCTCGTCACGGAATTCTTTCATATCCGATACTACTTTAATGTACGACGAATCCCCGCTCCCTGCAAGGAGCTGCCCCCGGTCTTGTAATAACCGGTCCAGTTCTCTTCCGATGAACTGGTCCTGCAGTTCTTTTTTCCCGCTTCCGGAAGCGGCCACGATCTGATCCGTATCCGTGATACACACCGTGCATCCCAGCGTCTGGGAGAGGCTCTCCGCATAGAGTTTTGCCAGTGTTCCCAGCTCTCCGATGGGAGAATATTTCTTCAGGATGATCTCGCCCTCACGGTCTGTAAAGATTTCCAGCGGATCGCCCTCCCGTATCCGGAGCGTTCTTCTGATCTCTTTCGGGATGACGACACGCCCCAGATCGTCAATCCTCCTCACTATCCCTGTTGCTTTCATATAAAAAATCCTCCGTCTTACAGATATCTGCATAAAATGCTTATTACTGTCAGTAATTGTAGTATCTGTAAAACGGAGAAATTTATGCACTTCTCATCAGCCCATCTCTCTATACTGCTGAGCGATATTGAGCGTATGGTCTCCCATTCTCTCGAAATCTGTAAGTACTTCCGAGAACACGATGCTGCTCTGAGGCTTGCACTTTCCTTTCTTGAGCCTCTGCATCTGCTTCTTAAAGTACTTGTCACGCATGTCGTCTGTCTTCTGTTCCAGCATTTCCGCCCGGCTGAGCACTCTGCCCGTATCAGAAGGATCTACGGCTTTCACATTTTCTATGCAGGCGATACACTGTTTTTTCATCTCTTCCAGCTCATCGATCACATTGTCCGAGAACTTCAGGTCCCATTTCTTCATGTCATCGGCATACTCCGCGATGTTTGTCGCGTGATCCCCGATCCTCTCGAGGTTGCTGATGATCGCGTAATATCCGTTGATCTTTCGTGAATCATCCGCGTTCATTTCACCTGTCATAAGAGAAACGATATACTCTGAGATACCTTTGTTCAGATAATCAATATACTCTTCTCTCTCTTCGACCTTCTTCCGTGACTTATCATTGTATTTGATCAGCGTGTCAAAAGCATCGCCGATATTTTTCGATACCATGTCCAGCATACGGTCCGCTTCTTCCTTCACCTGAGTCACCGCGATCGCGCTGTTTCCGACCGCATAGGATGAATCAAACGGCCTGATGTATTTGAGCCGGAGTTCTTCGTCGTCTTCTTTCCTGCTGTCCGGAAGGATCTTCTCCGCTGTCCGGGCCATATAGGTGCCGAACGGAATCAGGAGCAGCGTCGTCACAATGTTGAATATTGTATGCGCGTTTGCGATCTGCGCTACCGGATTTCCCGGAGTGAGCGACTCGATCAGTGATACATACGGCGTCGTCATACATATTACCGTAAAGATCGCCGTACCTATGATATTGAACATCAGATGGATGATCGTCGTGCGTCTCGCATTCACCTTAGTTCCGATCGACGCGAGGACCGCGGTGATACAGGTTCCGATATTCTGACCGAACAGCACATAAACCGCGCTTGACAGGGGGATCATGCCCGTCGCCGCCAGTGCCTGCAGGATACCTACAGACGCCGACGATGACTGGATGACAGCGGTAAATACCGCTCCTACGAGGATGCCGAGCAGCGGATTGCTGAACTGCGTCATCAGATTGATAAATGCCTCGGACTCCTGAAGCGGTTCCATCGCGTCCCCCATCATGTCCATGCCGATAAAGAGGATGCCGAGTCCCGCTATGATGCCGCAGATATGATGCACCCTTTCATTCTTCGAGAACATGACCGCCGCGACGCCGATGATCGCAAACAGCGGCGCGACCGCTCCGATATCCAGCGCTATGAGCTGTCCGGTGATCGTGGTACCGATATTGGCTCCCATGATGATCCATACAGCCTGCTGGAGTGTCATAAGACCGGAATTAACAAAGCCTACGACCATGACCGTTGTCGCCGAGGAAGACTGTATCACGGCCGTGATGGCAGCCCCGACCAGAACTCCTCTGATCCGGTTTGAAGTCAGTTTCTCAAGAATCGATTTCATTTTGTTGCCGGCAGCCGCCTCCAGTCCGCTGCTCATCATCTGCATTCCATACAGGAACAGAGCAAGACCGCCGAGCAAAGAAAGCACATCCGTTATTCCCATTCTCTTTTCTCCTTTGCGAACTATAGCGCCTTACGTTTTTCTGACGTATAGGCGCGCTATTATCTGTCAATATGTAGTTGTCGTTATTTACGCGCGGATTGCGCGCCAGATTTAAACTAACACGCCGTATCGCTATGTGTCAACGATATTTTCATTTTTACTCTTGATAAGTCATTATTGAAAACAGCACTTTGTTCTGCTAAAATCTAATAAGGCAAAGGAGTGAAAGATTCATGAGTTTAACAATACCGATCGAGACTTCCGCAAGACATATCCATATCACGCAGGAAGATTTTGAGGTTCTGTTCGGCGCGGGGGCAAAACCCACATTCGCGAAGGAACTGAGCCAGCCCGGTCAGTACGCCTGCAAAGAACGGCTGACTGTCGCGGGTCCGAAAGGCAGATTCGAGAAAGTTGTCATACTCGGACCCTGCCGAAAAGAAACTCAGGTGGAAATCTCCGTGACAGACGCGAGACGTCTGGGCATCAGGAGCGTGATCCGCCAGTCCGGAGATCTGGAGGGCACGCCCGGATGCACTCTGATCGGTCCAAAAGGAAAGATTGAACTGAAAAAGGGCGTCAT
This sequence comes from uncultured Mediterraneibacter sp., assembly GCA_964548625.1. Classification (GTDB taxonomy): domain Bacteria; phylum Bacillota; class Clostridia; order Lachnospirales; family Lachnospiraceae; genus Mediterraneibacter. The sequence continues at coordinate 7,614 of CAZJRY010000080.1, read as the reverse complement.
TGTTGCAAAACGCCATATCCATATGACTCCCGTTGACGCGGTCCGTGCCCGCGTAAAAGACAATGATATCGTATTTGTTATTACAACGAGCTATGAGCGCTCGCTGATCTTCTCCGATGTCGTCGTAAGGGTCAGTCCGTCTTACTCGCTCGCCATGCATGTAGATACCGACGAAGCGAACGCTTTTGCCAACGAGGATAATCCGACCGGCGTGATACTGAAACTGTTCAACGGGCATACCTACAGCCTCCGGTCCTGGGCTGACGAACTTCAGTCCGGTATCCACCGATAATATCTTTTCCCAAAGATACAGATACTATTGATCAAATAAAACGGAGTATATGAATTATGTTTATTCTTATTTTTGAGCAGCTCTTGAAGATGTTCTTCATCATGGTGCTCGCGTTTGTGTGTTATAAGGCCGGACTGGTCGATCAGAACGGCAACAGATCCGTTTCCAATCTCCTGCTTCTGGTCATAAACCCGATCCTGATCATCACAGTCTATCAGACAGAATATGACCCCGAACTGGTCCGGGGACTTCTGCTTGCCTTTGCCGCGGCCGCCGCCACGCATATTCTGGGCATTGCGGTCTCCACCCTGATGTTCCGCCCCGGATCCGGCACGAATTACTGTATCGAAAGGTTCAACGCCATGTATTCCAACTGCGGCTTCATCGGCATTCCGCTGATCGGAAGTGTGCTCGGGGATACCGGAGTGTTTTATCTCAGCGCGTATATGGTCATGTTTAATCTGTTCTCATGGACTCATGGCGTCGTCCTGATGGGGAACAGTTTTTCCCTGAAAAAACTCAGAGAAGGACTTGTCTCTCCCATGTTCATCGCGACGCTGGCCGCGGTCCTGCTGTTCTTCCTGCAGCTGAAGATCCCGTCGGTCCTTCTGGATTCCATGGAATATATCGCGGACATGAATACACCCCTTGCCATGATGGTGGCCGGCTTCTCCGTAGCGCAGACTGATCTCGGAAAGATGTGCAGAAACCTGAGGCTGTACTATACTTCCGCGGTCAAGCTGATCATTTTCCCGCTCTGTACGATACCGCTGCTCATGCTGTTCCGGCTCCCGTCAACGGTATCCATGACGGTTCTGATCGCCGCCGCGTGTCCGTCAGCCACTACCGGCACCATGATGGCGATCCGGTACAGACAGAATTACACGTATTCCTCTGAGATCTTCTCTCTGACAACCGTACTTGCCGTAGTAACGATGCCGGTGCTCGTCCTGATCGCGGAGCAGGCGCTTTGATCCTTATTCCACGCTCTTCAGTGACTCTACCATGTTGATCTTCTTCAGCTTAAAATACATCGCTCCGTTTACCAGCAGCGAAAACAGGATCGTCAGCAGGAACCCGTAGATAAAACTGCTCAGATCGATATTCCGTCCGAACATGACCGACTCGATCTCCACCGTCACGATAATGAATCCGTGCAGGATCTTTCCGAGAACGATCCCGAATACGGCTCCGAAGATTGTCAGTACGATATTTTCCCTGTAAACATACATCGCCACCTCGCCGTTGTAAAAGCCGAGCACTTTCAGCGTGGCAAGCTCTCTCTGGCGTTCTGTGATGTTGATATTGTTCAGATTGTAGAGCACAACGAAAGCCAGCATTCCCGCCGATATAATAAGTACGGCGATCACCGCGTCCAGCGCCCCAAGCATATTGTCCACCTGTTCTTTCAGATCGGTAGTATAGCTGACGCTCAATGTTCCGTCCAGAGCCAGTGCTTCCTCTCCGATACGCTCGGCTTCTTCCGTGATCCTGTCGGCTGTTTTATAGAAGATCGAGTTATAGTCCGGCTCCTCTCCGTATGTATTTTCATACACTTCCGGAGTCATATACAGATAATGTCCCATATAGTTTTCACAGACCGCGCTGATCTTTACTTCCAGATCTCCTCTGTCCTCATCGCGGATCGTGATCGTATCGCCCGGTTCCACATCCAGCTCCGTCGCCATCTTTTCCGTAAGGATGGCGCCCGAATCGTCAAGCTCATATGTTTCACCGGTCATACGGTCCTGAAGCACCACAAATCCCGCGAATTCATCCACATCTTCCGGAACATCCAGATAGACGTCATACCATTCCTCCCCGTTTCCGACTGTGATCTGCGTCAGCAGACCTTCCGCAGAGCCTGTCATCTCATCGTCTTTTTCAAGTTCCGCAATAATATTATCCTTTTCTTCATCCGTAATATCGTCCGTCAGGATAATATTCCCGTCATAGAGCTGTATCTCTTCATACTGGATATCCACAATGGCAAATATAGAATCTTTCAGACCGAATCCCACAAGCATGAGCGCCATGCAGCCGCCGATGCCGAATATCGTCATAAAAAGCCGTTTCTTATAGCGGACAAGATTCCGGATGCTCGCCTTCCATGAAAAATTCAGATGCCTCCAGATAAACTTCACACGCTCAAGCAGCACTCTCTGTCCCTGTTTCGGAGCCGGCGGTCTCATCAGTTCAGCCGCCTGTCCTTTCAGTTCCTTATAACAGGAGAAGAACGTTGCCAGAAGCGTACTTGCCAGCGCAGCAGCAGCAGCGCCCAGTCCGTACTCTAAGTTATACGGTATGATAATATCATTCATATGCCGGTACATAATACCATATGCGTTGATGATAACATACGGAAATACCTTCTCTCCGAACAGGATTCCCGCCACGCTTCCGGACACCGTCGCCAGAAGCGCGTAACCGAGATATTTTCCCGCAATAGAATGGCGCTCATATCCCAGCGCTTTGAGCGTACCGATCTGCGTCCTCTGTTCTTCCACCATACGGGTCATAGTCGTCAGACTGATCAGCGCCGCCACAAGGAAGAAGATTACCGGAAATACTTCTCCGATCGACCGCATACGGTCCGCATTTTCTCCATAGCCTGTATAGTCCGGCAGATTCGACCTGTCATATATGTACCACTCCGGTTCCTCGAGATCACTGATCTCTTCTTCCGCATCCGCGAGTTCTTCCTTCGCGTCCGCAAGCTGCTGTTCGCCGTCCGCAAGCTCCTGCTCCGCCTCAGCTTCTCCCTCGTAATATTCTTCCCAGCCTTCTGCGATCTCAGCTTCCGCGTCCGCAAGCTGCTCCTCCGCGTCCGCAAGTTCCTGCTCTCCCTCCGCGATCTGCTCCCAGCCGCTGTCGATCTGTTCCTGCCCTGATTCCAGCTCTTCCTTCGCGGCGTCGATCTCGGCCTGCGCCTGTTCGATTGCCGCTTCTCCGTTCTGTATCTCCTCATACAAAGCATTCAGTGCCGCCATCGTCACATCGTCTGCAGCGCCGCTTGCCGCAAGGGAATTGTACTGCTCTTTTGCCGCGTTCAGTTCGTCGATCTGTTCATTCAGCTCGTCAATGCCCGCGTTCAGCTCCTCCAGCCCCTGATCCACCTGAGCCTGACTGTCTTCCAGCTGCTTCCGTGATGATTCCAGCTGTTCTCTCAATGTCTCGATTTCCTGACGCCCGCTGTCCACTTCTGCCCGGGCGTCCTCAAGCTGCTGCCGGGCTTCCGCAAGCTCTGCCTCAGCCTCTGCCTTTCCGTCCTCTAACTCCGCCTCCGCGTCCGAGACCTGCCGGCGGGCCTCTTCAATAGCTTCATTTGCCTCGTCCACGATCTCATCATAACGGATCTGTTCCCGTTCTTCCTTTATTTCTTCGATCTTATCGATCACTTCCTGAACACAGTCGTCATATTCATCCGTAAAAGCCGTCATCTCTTCGGCGCCTTCCGCCTTGGCATAGATCTCAGTATAGACGTCAAGTGAAAAACTCTCTTCCGGGACCACGATAAATGCCGTCACGCTTCCGTTGCCGATCGTTGTGCTCCCTCTCTGGAAAGAAATATAGTTCGGACTGCTTACCGCGCCTGTGATCGTAAATGTATCTGTCTTCAGTGTATCCGAGATGTCATCATCGCTCCCGCTTGAAAATGTGATCTCATCCCCGATCTCAAGACTGCTCTCATTCAGATAATCTACGTCAACGGCACACTCATTCTCTTCCTCCGGCAGTCTTCCTTCCTCCAGCTGCACCTGATTCATAGTCGGCAAAAGCGACATGACATGTACCACGATCCGGCTGTCCCCCTCCGAACACAATACATCGACGGAATATCCGCCTTCCGCCGCCTCTACTCCGTCTGCATCTTCGATTGCCTGCAGATCGTCATCCGTGAGTCCCAGAGTGCTGATCACCTGAATATCCATCAGATTCTTATTGTCAAAATATGTGTCGCCGGAATAACGCATATCCGGCTCTGACGCGCGGATTCCCGAAAAGAAGGCGCAGCCGATCGCAACGATAAAAAAAATGGACATAAAACGCCCGAGACTGCGCCTTATCTCCATATAAAAATCTTTCCTCAACGCTTTTTTCTTCATCTGACGTTACCTTACCATTCTATATCATCGATCGACATCGGGTGTTCATTGAGCTCCATATGCGAGACCTGTCCGTTCTTGATATGTATCAGCCGGTCTGCCATGGGAGCGATCGCCTGATTGTGTGTGATCACGATCACGGTCATCCCACGTTCCCGGCACATATTCTGCAGGAGTTTCAGAATGGATTTCCCCGTATTATAATCCAGCGCGCCCGTCGGTTCGTCACAGAGCAGCAGTTTGGGATTTTTCGCCAGTGCCCTCGCGATCGAAACCCGCTGCTGTTCACCGCCGGATAACTGAGCCGGAAAGTTATTCATCCTGTCGCCCAGACCGACTTCCTCCATCACTTTTTCGGCGTCCAGAGGATCACGGCAGATCTGAAGGGCAAGCTCCACATTTTCGAGGGCTGTCAGATTCGGCACCAGATTATAGAACTGGAACACAAAGCCGATATCCTCCCGTCTGTATTCTGTCAGTTTTCTCGGATTACAGGCGGTGATCTCCTCTCCGTCCACGAGAAGTGTCCCGCTCGTAGCAGTGTCCATCCCGCCGAGAATATTGAGCACAGTCGTCTTGCCCGCGCCGCTGGGTCCTACTATAACAACAAACTCGCCTTTATCAATGGAAAAACTGATATTATCCGCAGCCCGGATCTCAATTTCTCCCATCGTGTAAACCTTTGTGATGTCCTGCAATTTGACGAACTCTTTCATATTATACCGCTCCCGTGAAAAGCAAAGCGGATACTCTGCATGTATCCGCTCTGTTAAATTATCTGTATTTAATTATAACATGGAACTTTCATAAAGTTGAGAATTTTCCGGTAATTTCTGATTTTTTTAACAATTCTTATATTCGGCATTCAGCTTTGCGGAAAACCGGAACAGCACAAGCCCGATCAAAAACATTACCGACAACGCGCTTACGCCGAAATTGATGCTTCCCGTAACCTGACTTAAAACAGAGACAAGAGCTGTGCCGATAACGGAAGCCCCTTTTCCGCAGATATCATAGATTCCGAAGAATTCGCCCGACTTCTCCGCCGGTATTATCTTTGCGAAATAGGAACGTGACAACGCCTGTATCGTGCCCTGGAACATACCTACCAATACTGCCAGCAGCCAGAAATCAAACTGCGTATCCAGCCAGTACGCATAGACCGCGATGCAGAAATAAGCGGCAATGCAGATCGTGATGATCGTCTCGGGGCTCACTTTCTTCACAAGCCTGCTGAAGATGAGGACACACGGGAACGCAACGATCTGCGTTACCAGAAGCGCGAGAAGCAGTCCCGTACTGTCCAGCCCAAGCGCCTGCCCGTAAGCTGTCGCCATATCGATCACCGTATAAACGCCGTCAATATAGAAGAAGAACGCCAGCAGGAATACAAATATATTTCTCTGTTTTGTCAGCTCGACAAATGTTCTGCCGAGACGTCTGAAGCTGTTTATCACCACATGTCCTCCCGCCTCGGAAAAATATTTCTGCCGGTAGGACCGTAAGAGTGGTATGGATGAGCACAGCCACCAGACTGCCGTGATAATGAAAGCAAGGATCATGGAGGTCTGTGTGCCGAGTCCCACACTGCCGCCTCCCAGTACGATCACAAGACAGATCACAAAAGGAATGCAGCTTCCTATATATCCCCACGCATATCCGTGTGAAGAGACAGAATCCATACGATCCGGTTCGGTGACATCCGTCAGCATGGCGTCATAGAATACAAGGCTTGCCGAATATCCGGTCTTCGCAAGGACAAAAATCACCAGGAACCAGAGCCACGAGGACAGGAATCCCAGTACGATGCACCCGAATATCCCAACGCCCATAGCAATTGAAAAGATAATCTTTTTAAAATTCTTCGTGTCCGCAATAGCTCCCAGCGTAGGTCCGAGGATTGCCACGATCAGCGTGCATATCGACGTTGCATACCCCCAGTACGCAAGATAATCCACATCCGATATTCCCGCGCTCTCCGCAAGCGCGTTAAAATAAATCGGGAAAATCGTAGATACCATCAGAGTAAACGCGGAGTTTCCCACATCATAGAGCACCCATTTCTTTTCCAGTGAAGTCAGTTTAAAATCCATATTTTCTTCCTTTCTCCGTTCAGGCGGATCATATTTTACAGTCTCAGCTCTTCCCACTTGTCTCCGGCGCCGAATGTACGGTGAAAACGTTCCGGAAGTTCTTTCCCTTCAAACAACGCTTTCTGGTACTGGATGATCAGCCCCGCCGCCAGCGGCACCGCCCCTGCATACAGACGCTTCAGAAGCCGGGAGTATTCTCTGCATGCGGGATCCGGCTCAAGGCTCATCACCATTCCGCGCTTGTCTTCATACTGCCCTGCCAGTTTCAGAAAGGCGAAGATCAGATTTCTCTTCGCTTTTCCCGGAGCCAGCAGCGCCTTGTGGCAGAAGATCATGGAGCGCATGGACTTTTCTATGAGTTCCGGCGTCATTTCATGAAAAAACGGAGCGATCACAGACGCGTTTTTCCTATTCGGATGGATATGTCCGGTCGTCAGGTAGCGCACAGGATTGATATAGTCTTCCTTCAGAAGCAGACGGTCAAACTCCATCTCGATCCATGAATGGCTCAGTCCGCTAGTCTGTATCATCTTCTCAACATACGGGTGGCACTCACTGTCCAGCGCGAAATGGCAGATAAATCCATAGATATAAGCTCTTGCCGCAGCCGGGTCCTCCGCCTTTTTGATCACCTCCATGGCGTTTCGGAAAAACTCGTCCGCCATCTTGTCATGCAGCCCGTACCCCTGCGTGTTGACCGGATTTTTCATGAGCGCTTTATAGTAAAAAAGAATATCCGGTCCGTGAACACCGATATCAAACAGCTCCCTGTTGTTCTCGATGGCGCTCTGAAGCGGACGCGGAAGAGCACTGATAACTTCTTTGCCGAATTTATAGTGTGCGTATGTTGTAGGCATAGACATCCCCCTTTTCTGTTGCATATTCTTTCATTCTCCGCCATATCATCCGCACTCTGCGGATAAGGGACAGGATATATCCGGAACGACATAGCTGAGTATACGTAACATATTATCACACATCCTATGTAAAAAATCCAGTTTTCTGTAACAGTTCCGGCATCTGACGTCAGAAGACGGATTTATGCCCGCATAATGGCGCGGGCCGAACTGTTAGTTTTTTTACAAAGCTGTCTTGACTTTTTCCCGATCAGGTCATATATTAT
>CAZJRY010000079.1:0-11002 GCA_964548625.1 uncultured Mediterraneibacter sp. | reverse complement strand
GGATGTGTTCTGACGATGGTGGGAACCGGATCAGAGATGAACGCGGGAGCGGTTATCACAAACCATGAGTCAAAGCTGAAGATCGGTCATGTCTTTGCAGATGAGAAGATCATGCCCCGGTTTTCTATCCTAAATCCGAAGTATACGCTGACACTGCCTCATTATCAGATGGCAGCAGGAATTTATGATATCTTTAACCATATCTGTGAGCAGTATTTTTCCGGAGAGGACGACAATACCAGCGATTATATCAGTGAAGGCCTGATGCGCTCCCTCCTGCATTCCAGCCGGATCGCCAATAAAGATCCGCAGAATTATGAAGCACGGAGCAACATTATGTGGACAGCTACATGGGCATTGAATACCCTTGTTGCAAAAGGAAAATCCACGGACTGGATGGTTCACATGATAGGGCAGTCTGTAGGTGCTTATACCAATGCAACCCACGGAATGACGCTGGCTGCGGTTTCTCTGCCTTATTACCGTTATATCATGCCATATGGACTGGCGAAGTTTAAACGCTTTGCTGTCAATGTATGGGATGTGGATCCGTCAGGAAAGAGCGATGAGCAGATTGCACAAGAAGGTCTCAAAGCCATGGAAAACTGGATGAAAGAACTTGGGCTTGTCATGAATATTTCCGAGTTGGGAGCGGCGGAAGAGATGCTTGACGGCATCGCAGACGGCACGCTGATCATGGAAGGCGGATATAAGGTTCTTGATCGAAATGAAGTGAAAGAAATTCTGAAAGAATGTATGTAAGACGAATAAGCCGGAGTGGAGGAAACATCTGCTCCGGTATGTTCTGCACGGCCGCGGGCTGGCAATATGTTGAAATATGCTGATTTTGAGATATTTGAAAGGCGGTTCTGGACAATGAAAAAAATTATTTCTACGACACTTATTATTGCGTGTACTCTTGCAGTAGTATTGTCGGGCTGCACAGACAGCAGGCAGACGGGAAATCCTGAATCAGAATCATCAGGATCTGATTCTGAGGTGGTTTCGGCTGAATCTGCCGCTGAGGATGACAAAACACAGGCATCACAGCTCACCGGAACTGAGGTTACCCGAAATGAAACGGAGGAAGAAAATATGGACAGAAAAATGATCGTAAATGTTAATGGAAATAGTTTTACCGCTACATTAGAGGACAACAAAGCAGTGGACACTTTGGTGGAGATGATGCGGGAGGATCCGGTCACCATTCAGATGAGCGACTATGCAGGCTTTGAAAAAGTTGGTGATTTGGGAACGGACCTGCCCGCAAGCAACAGGCAGACCACGACTCAGGCAGGGGATATTGTGCTGTATCAGGGAAATCAGATTGTTATTTTTTACGGCTCGAATTCCTGGAGTTATACAAGGCTGGGGAGAATTGACGATCTGACGGGATGGAAAAGTGCACTCGGAGACGGAGATGTTACGGTAACTTTTGCATTGGAGGAATAAAGAATTAATTTTTTTAAACATATATTGACACAGTGTCGAAACGATGATATATTCCAGATGTTGACGCAATGTCAAAATAGAAAGGAAGGTAATTATCATGAAGAAAAATATTGGTTCAGCATTAGCTTTATATCCGACTCCTGTTGTAGTAGCAGGCGCCATGGCAGGGGATAAACCTACATGGACGCTCGTAGCTCATGTGGGAATTATCGGACACGACAGGATTCTGGTCAGTCTGGCTTCTGCTCATTACATCAATCAGTTCATCAAGGAGAATAACAAACTGACGGTGAACATTGTAGACGAAAAGATACTTCCGGAAGCGGACTATGTAGGATCCGTTAGCGGTGACAAAGCCGATAAGTCAGAAGTGTTTGAGTACGAACTGGGTGAGTCCGGCGCGCCGGTGATCTGCAAAGCTCCTCTGACAATGGAGTGTTCTGTGGTGGATGTTTACAATACTCCGGGATTTGAGAGCTTTATCTGCACCATTGATAATACCTATGTGGAAGAGGAACATCTCAATGAAGCCGGTAAGATCAACTATCAGACTCTGAAACCGGTACTGTTTGAGTTCCCGACCTATGAATATCTGAAGACCGGTGAAGTCATTGGAAAATGTCTGTCTTTCAAGAAGAACCCGCAGGAATAATTAATTTGAGAAAAAAGGAGAAAAAATGAAATGAAAAATTTCGAATTTTATGTTCCCTCTGATATCCTGTTTGGCAGGGATCAGGAAAAGAATCTTCCCGAAAAGCTGAAAAGCTATGGGAAAAAGATTTTACTGACATATGGCGGCGGCAGCATCAAGCGCAGCGGTTTATACAATAAGCTGGTGAACCTGCTGAAAGATTTTGAAATCTTTGAGCTGAGCGGCATCGAGCCGAATCCGAGGGTCAGCACGGTTAATAAAGGTGTGGAGATCTGCAAAAAAGAAGGAATCGACATGATTCTGGCGGTTGGCGGCGGAAGCACCATTGACTGCTCAAAAGCGATCGCGGCAGGCGCTTACTATGACGGAGATGCATGGGATCTGGTAACAGGGAAAGCACCCATTGAGAATGCGCTTCCTCTTGCAGTTGTACTGACGCTTGCGGCAACCGGAAGTGAAATGGACTGTGCGGCAGTTATCTCTAATGAAGAGACAGAAGAGAAACTCTTAATGGGGCATCCGCTTTTGCTTCCGAGAGTATCCGTGCTGAATCCTGAAAATACATTTTCAGTACCGGCATATCAGACAGCTTCCGGGGCAGCTGATATGATGTCACATATTCTTGAAAGTTATTTTGATCAGGAAGAAGCGTTTGTTCCGGATGCGATCAGTGAGGGACTGCTCCGTGCAGTGATCAAATATGCGCCGATCGCCCTGAAGGATCCGGAGAACTATGAGGCGAGGGCACAGCTTATGTGGACCAGTTCTCTGGCACTGAACGGTCTGGTGACTACAGGCAAAAACTTTATGTGGAGCTGTCATTATATCGAGCATGAGCTGAGCGCACACTACGATATTACTCATGGCGCAGGGCTTGCCATGCTGACGCCAAAGTGGATGCGTTATGTTCTTTCTGACGCAACAGTGGATAAATTCTATACTTATGCAGTGAATGTCTGGGGCGTGACTCCGTCAGAAGATAAATTTGCCGTGGCAAATGCAGGAATAGACGCAACAGAGAAGTTTTTCAAGTCTATCGGTCTGCCGATGACGCTTGCCGAATTTAATATTGACGATTCCAGATTTGAGGAAATGGCGGCAAAGGCTGTAGAGGTGGGATATCTTGCCGGAGCATATGTTCCGCTGAATGAAAAGGATGTTGTAGAGATCCTGAAAATGTGTATGTAGTATGTTTTGGTGAGAAGCAGCTGTTCCGGCTGCTTCTTGCTTTTTGAGGCCATTGATTGACACAATGTCAGCACACCGGTATAATGAACTATATTATTTTATATCTTTATATGCCGTAAAATCCCGATAAAATCAGAAAAAGGAGCGAGTCAATTATGCCGAAAGGATCCCCGGAGCTGACCAGAGCAAGAAAAGAAGAAATTATTAATGCCTGCGCAGAACTTTATGAAACGATGAATTTTAAAGATGTGACTCTCAAAGAAGTTGGAAAGAAAACATCGTTTTCCCGTACTTTGATCTATTATTATTTTCATACAAAAGAAGAGATCTTTCTTGCACTGCTTCAACAGGAGTATGAAGCATGGATCCGGGATCTGAATTCCATACACCAGAGCCATCCCAAAATGTCTGTTGAACAGTTCGCGGATGAGCTCGCTCATTCTCTGGAAAGACGTGACCGGCTGCTGAAGCTGATGTCCATGAATCATTATGATATGGAGAGCAACAGCAGGATGGAGAACCTTGTTGCATTCAAGGCTGTGTATGGAAATTCTATGAGAACCGTTGCCGGGTGTCTGGAAAAGTTTTTCCCTCATATGACGGCGGATGACAGGCAGGGATTTATTTATGCTTTTTTTCCGTTTTTATTTGGAGTATATCCATATACTGTTGTGACAGACAAACAGAAAGAAGCAATGGAGCAGGCTGATGCAAATTATGTGTTCCTTTCAATCTATGAAATTATAAAATCAATTACGATAAGGTTACTTCAGGGTTATGATGACAGATAGTATTTCGTATTAATTAATTTGTTGACGATATGGTTCATAATCTATCTCCCTTCTACTTCTATACGAGTAGTATAACGGAGATAATGTCTTATAAAACGGACTCAAAAGCATTATCAACCCATTTTCCAACTAACACCTTACTTAATAATCTGGTAATTAAGCCGTCCGATAAGCATTCTGACGGCTTAATATACCATCCGGCTGTTGCCCGGAAATATTACAGACACATTTTGAAAATATTCTCTACATCATCTGTTGTCAGATCTGTTATGCTGTGAAGGACGCCACCGTGGTTCTCAGTGGCTTTTATCGCCATATCATACAGACGGTCCTCAGTGACGCCGAAGGCGGAAAGTCTGCTCTCAAGCCCCATCTCCTCGTACAGCCAGTGACTCAGGGCGTCAATGGTCTTTTGCGCACCCTCCATATCCACAAGGTCGGCGTGGATGCCAAAGCATTTCTGACCGAAATGATAGAAGACAGGAGCCGTCTCTTCGTCTAAGACATACTGCATCCATCTGGGGAAAAGAATGGCAATACCATGGCCATGGGGAATCTCATAGAAGGCGGCAATGCCGTATTCTGTCATATGGAGCGCCATGTCCTGGATTCCGCCCATATCCATGATTCCGCCGGTGATCATGGCTGACAGCCAGGACAGATTCTGACGGGCTTCCATGTTGTTCGGATCTTTCACGGCAATGGCTCCGTACTTTACAGTATTGGCAGCCATCACCTCCATCATCTCGCTTACAAATTCAATCTTGTGACCCTTCAGGAAATAGCGGATTTCCACGATATGGGAAAAAATATCTGCCGCTCCTACCGCTGTCTGGTAGGGGGTCACTGTGCAGGTGATGGACGGGTCGATGAAGGCAGCGGTGGGCTGATATCCGGCGTGCCACGGATCCAGTTTCTCATTTGTGTCCGCATTGGAGATGACAGCCCAGGCATCGTTTTCTGAGCCGGCAGATGCCATGGTTGGGACTGCAATAAGTGGAAGAGCCCGGGGTTCGTCCACTTTTTTGGTTACCAGATCCCAGCAGTCTCCATCGTAAAAGGCTGCCTGGGCGACAACCTTGGAAGCGTCGATAACAGAACCGCCTCCCACGGCAATCACAACCCGGCATTTGGTATCCCTGCATATTTTGGCAGCCCGGTTGACAGATGTGTACTGCGGATTGGGCTCAATACCGCTGCACTCGGCTGTTTCGATGCCCGCCTCGGAAAGGATGGACATAATCCTGTCATAGAGACCGTTTTTCTTGATGGAGCCGCCGCCGTAGACGAGGAGAGCTTTGTCCCCGTGCTTTTTAACCTCCCCGGCAAGGTGGGCGAGCTGCTGATCTCCGAAATAAATCTTTGTGGGGTTGTAGTAGACAAAGTTATTGATCTTCATAGTGAAATCCTCCTACTGTTTTCTATTTTATCTGGCATCTTTTTTGAACGTTATCTTTTTACTGTGGTTCAGCTCTGCCGCGGACCAGATCACTGCAAATACGATGACAATGACAAGTCCGATCTGGCAGGGAAGCCTTGGGTCTTCATTTCCAGTCAGGGAAGCAACCCCTGTGATGTAAAAGCTGGTGAGAAAGCAGCCTAAATTCATGCCGCTGACAAAGAGGGCGGAGGCCATACTCTGTTTTGACGGCGGGACATAGCCGGCAAAACTGTTGATCGTCCCCGGCCAAACAATCTGTACGGCGATCCCGCATACGACCACGCCGATTACGATCGTGGGAAGATTGTGGCCAAAACTGAAAATAGCTGTCCCCACCGCCCAGAGCACAAGACCGATGGTGATCGTGAACCGCCCCGCAGCTTTGTATACGCCTGCAAAGATCACTCCGGCAATGGCGTTCCCGATGGTGAACAGAGACGAGATGATCCCTGTCACGGAAGCTGCGCCAAGTCCCTCCTGATCCACAATGGCTGACATATTCAAGAGTATCGGGTAGAATGCGAAAAACACGATCATAAACATGGCAGAGGCGAATACAGCCATAAGAGGAAGCTTTTCACCGGTTTTGTTCTGTGAACTGTCAGATGCATCGCCCGTAACAGCTTGTCTGGCATCCTCTTTTCCCGGTTCTCTTAGAAAGATGAGGACCAGGATCAGAGGTATGACCAAGATGCCGTGGACAAGCCAGACATAGGAGGCGCTGATGTCGCAGACAGCTCCGGATACAAGCATATAGATGATAGAACCGGCGGACATGGCTACCGTGGCTTTCCCCAGGACGCTGGGGCGCACGCTGTCGTCAAAAAGCTTCAGGGCAAGAGTGCTCTGCAGCGGAAATCCCAGACCGATACAGAAGCCCACGATGATGCGCAGGATAAGGACTGCGGTAAAATTTGTGATAAAATACGGAAGGACGCCGGCGATGATCGTCCCTCCGAGGGAAATTACGGCCATCTGTTTAAATCCCACCTGCTTTCCGAGGACAACGCCGGCTGCCAGGGATCCCGGAATCATGAAAAGGGATGAGATAGTGGACAGCAAAAGCACAGTGCCGTAGGCTATGTTCGGGTAAAGCTCTGTGGCAATGGAATTCATGGCAGGGCTCATGATAAAAATGACATTTGCGGCAAAATATACTGCCAGGACACTGATAAAGTTTCCTGTTTTTTTCTTTGTACTGTTCATAATAAAAATCCTCCTCCGTTCTGACTGTCAGGTAAATCAGATCCGCAAAGCCACGTCTACTGCTTCGTGAGTGGCTTCATACACTTTTCCGGCTTTTTTTGCGTCTCCGATAACGTAGACCTCACCGGCCAACTCCTGGAATTCACGGCCAAATGGATTGTAGTTCCTGGTACCCAGGGCCAGAACAACGCTGTCAAAGCCTTTCAGTGTTCGGGCTACTCCGCTTTCATCAGTAAGGTCGCTGTACGTGACACCGTCAGTCAGGAATTCCTGGATAGCTGCATTTGTCAGAAGTGTCACATCGTGACTTTTCAGTTCTTTCAGGAGCATAGGCCTTGCGTAAGGATCCAGGTCTGTCGCAATCTCCGGCTTCATTTCGATGACTGTTACTTTCCGACCCTGCTCCGCCAGAAAATCAGCAGTCTCCGCTCCGATCAGGCCTCCTCCTGCCACCAGGACTCTGTGCCCGGTGACGACCTTGCCAAGAAGGACATCGCAGGGGTTCAGGACGCCGGCGCTGTCCAGTCCCTTTATGGGTGGAGTCAGGTTTGTGCTCCCGGTCGCAATGACCAATGCGTCGGGATGGAGTTCTTTTATTTTTTCTGTGGTCAGCTCGGTGCCGGTCATGATGTTGACTCCGTATTTTCTGCATTGCCGGATATTATAGCCGATCATTTTAGCTATGGAGCTTTTGGAGGGCGGATAGGCTGCCGGAAGAAAAGCGCCTCCAAGGTAATCCTCACGCTCTGCAAGGTCCACTTGGTGGCCTCTGGCTGCAAGGAGCCAGGCTGCCATCAGGCCTCCAGGTCCGCCTCCTGCAACAAGGACGTGTTTGGGATGGTCGGTTTTATTGGAGATATAGGACTCTTCCGTGCTGTTGAAGGGATTGACCACGCAGCTTATGGGCTCGTCGGAAAAGAGGTGCATGATGCAGCCCTGTCCGCAACTGATGCATGGTATGACAGAATCGTAGTCCCCGGCCAGTACCTTCTCCGGAAAATGGGGATCCGCTATGGACTGGCGTCCAAACGCTACCATATCAGCGCTGCCGTCTCTTATGACAGCCTCTGCAATCTCCGGATCTGTATACCTTCCAACCGTGATTACCGGAATGTGTATGGAATTTTTGATCTTGGCTGCTGCCTCTGTTTCATAGCCGGGAGCAAGATAAGTGGATCCGATACAGTAAGCAAGACTTCCGTATGTGGAGATGCTGACATGGATGGCCGCCGCGCCTTCCTCCTCGCACATCTGACAGACCGCTTTTGTCTCTTCCACTTCCCGGCCGCCTGTGATCATCTCAGAACCGCTGACTCTGACAATGACAGGGAAGTCTTCTCCCGCCTTTTTTCGGATATCCTGCAACACAAGGCGAAGAAAGCGCATCCGGTTGTGGAGGGAACCTCCGAATTCATCTGTCCTTTTGTTGGCATGCCCGGAGAGAAACTGAGCAATGAGATAGCCGTGAGAGGCGTGCAGTTCTACGGCGTCAAAGCCGGCCTTTTTGCCTCTCACCGCAGCGTCCCCGAAAGCCTGCACCATCTTGTATACATCTTCCAGTGTCATCTCCCGGGGCATGGACTGGCAGGAGGGACAGGGGATCTTCGAGGGAGCCAGGACGGGAACGCCGCCGGTGTATTTTTCTTCTGTCTCCCGTCCGCAGTGCCGCAATTGGACTGCAATCTTTGCGCCTGCCCTGTGAACGGAACTGGTCAGTTTTTTATAGCTGGGAATCAGCGAGTCATCCCAGAGGCCACATTCATTGATCAGAGACCTTCCGTCGTAGCGGACCGCACAGCATTCCATTATCAGAAAGCCGAAGCCACCTCTGGCCCTCTCGGTATAGTAGGCGATCAGTTCATCGCCCGCTTCGCCGTTGTGAAGTGCAAGATTGGTTCCCATGGCAGGCATGACAAACCGGTTCTTTATTTCCATAGGACCGATTTTTACAGGTGTAAACAATTTCCTTTCTTTCATTTAGAAACTTCCTCCTTTGGATTTGCTTGTTAAAATTATGGCAAAGAGGCAAAGGCATTACAATGGATAAACAGGGTCTGCTCATCTGCATACAGATATCCGGAGCTGATTTATCTATGGGAAGATAAATCAGGAAAAATAGTCTACATGTAGACAAATCATCTGAAAATGTCAAAAAATGATTGCTTTTTCAGGAAAACGAGACATGATATGCTAAAATAAATGATATAAAAGACAACAGTTATCAGGCGGTGATATAATATGGCAATCAATATTCACAATATTCTGGCGGAGGCAATGCTAGAGCTGTGTCAGGAAAAGCCTCTTGCATCCATTACAGTCAAAGATCTGTTGAAAAAGACAGGTGTCAGCAGGCAGACCTTTTACAACCGATTTAAAGATAAAAACGATTTGATCCAGTGGATCTATGAACACAAAGTGCTGGGAAATTTCCTGAACAATGATCCCGATTTTACATATTATGAAAATACGTTAAGCTTTTACAGAAATATAGACGTCTATCGTAATTTTCTCAAACAAGCTTGCGCTATCCGGGAGCAAAACTGTCTGATGGATTTTATGCTGTGGTTTGTGGTGGACTACGACATCCGGTGGCATACATCCCATAATGGAGGAAAGCCTCTGTCAAAGGAGCAGTTATTTGCCACGAAATACCATTCTATCGCTTCCATACAGATGGCCATTGAGTGGATCATGAGCAGTGACCCGGAGCCGCCGGAGGTCATGGCCAGACGTATCACCCTCATCCGAAAGATCAGCCTTAGCGACACACTATTCGGAAAGGACTGTAAGATTTACAATATAGATGATTAAATCGCATTTGGAAGTAAAACCAGAAGGCAAAGTTAAAGCAAAATCTGATTGTGGAGAAGTATATGGCGGGATTATCCTTATGCGGGCTGTTCTTCCGGATGTTTGCCGATATGATGGGAATAGCAGGGAACCTTTATGCGGCGATATAGATACGGAGCGTTTTTAAAATATAAAAAATAACTATGCAAAACTATTAAATATAAATATTTGCTATTTAACGGTATTGGTGTTAGAGTAAAACCAGAAAGAAAAATGACCGGTCGGAACATGAAAATGAAAAGCCGCCGCCAGGCGGTTTCAGGAGGAAAAGGAAGGAGTCAGTTATATGGATGCAAAAATGTTAGATGGAAAGACAGCAATTATCACAGGAGCCAGCTACGGAATGGGACGCTCCATGGCAGAACTTTTCGCGGAGGAAGGCGCCAATGTAGTGATCACGGCCAGACATCAGGAAAAATTGGACGAGGTTGTGGGAACGATCCGGACAAACGGAGGCAGGGCTCTGGGGGT
Source organism: uncultured Mediterraneibacter sp. (assembly GCA_964548625.1). GTDB lineage: Bacteria > Bacillota > Clostridia > Lachnospirales > Lachnospiraceae > Mediterraneibacter. The sequence continues at coordinate 951 of CAZJRY010000079.1, read as the reverse complement.
AGTGGCTGACGTCTGCTCCACTGAGGATACAAAGAAAGTATTTCAGGCTGCCCTGGCGGAATTCGGAGATGTGGATATCCTGATCAATAATGCCGGGATCGGAGAACAGAAGATGATCGATGAGACGGATGATGAGTGGATGAAGTACGTCATGGATACAAATCTGGGCGGCCCTATGAGATATATCCGTGAGGTCCTGAAGATTTTTCTTCCCAAGAATGACGGCGTGATCATCAATATTTCTTCCGTAAACGGGACAAGGCCTTTCTGCGGTGCGACTTACACATCTACCAAAGGCGCGCTGAATACACTGACGAAGAATGTGGCCATGCGTCTGATCGATACGAATATCCGCTGCAATGCCGTTGCTCCAGGGGCGACAGTCACTCCGGCGCATCTGGCAAATAAGGCAGGAGAACAGCCGGGCGGAGCGAAGATGCTTGAGTACAGCGGACACTTTGTATATTTCCCCGGACCGGAATGTGATCCCATGGATCAGGCTTACGCATGTCTGTTCCTGGCAAGTAAGATGGGTAAAGCCGTGAAAGGGCAGGTACTTCAGGTTTGTAACGGCGCGTTCCTGTAAATTAAGAAAAATCAGGAACAGAAATGAAACCGCAGATTCAAAAAAGAGAGGAGAAAACAATATGCTTGGAAATTTTGAATACTGTAATCCGACGAAACTTTATTTTGGAGAGGATTCACTGAATTACTTAAATACGGAACTTCCGAAATATGGAGACAATGTAGTTCTGATCTACGGCGGCGGTTCCATTAAAAAGAACGGGATTTATGATGACGTATGCCGGATCCTGAAAGACAATGGGAAAAATGTGGCGGAGATCTCCGGTGTTATGCCGAATCCGACTCTTGAGAAACTGTATGAAGGCGTAGAAATCGCAAGAAATCATCATGCAGATCTTCTCCTTGCCGTTGGCGGCGGTTCTGTCT
>CAZJRY010000078.1:0-11021 GCA_964548625.1 uncultured Mediterraneibacter sp. | reverse complement strand
TTCTCTTTGACGAACTCCTGAAGCACATTGATGTGGGTGGAGCCGCAGTTCGTGTTGATGTTTGTTCCGTCCGGCTCGTTATTGATCACATATGTCTTCGCGCCCAGCGCGTCGAACACGCTCTTCGCGATCGCAAATGAGCTTCCGTTCGCGCAGTCAAGTCCCACGCGCATATCTTTAAACGAACGTGTGGCAAGGGAGATCAGATGGCCGATATAACGGTTTCTTCCCGCGGAATAATCCACTGTGCGCCCGATATCCTCTCTTGCGGCCAGCGGGAGTTCTTCTGTCGCGCCGTCAATATATGCCTCGATCTTCTCCTCTACTTCCGCCTCCATCTTGTGCCCCGCGCTGTTGATGACTTTGATCCCGTTGTCATAGAACGGATTATGGCTTGCGGAGATCATGATCCCGCAGTCGAAATCCTCCGTCCTTACCACATAGGATACGCTCGGAGTCGTCGTCACATGGAGCAGGTACGCGTCCGCGCCTGACGCCGTGATCCCCGCTGCCAGCGCATACTCGAACATATAGCTGCTTCTTCTCGTATCTTTACCGATCACGACTCTTGCCTTGTGATCCCGGCCGAAATACCATCCCAGATAACGTCCCACCTTAAATGCGTGCTCCACGGTAAGCACTACGTTTGCCTCGCCGCGGAAGCCGTCAGTTCCAAAATATTTTCCCATGATCATATTCCTCTTTTTTTCAATTCCTATATTTATGCCGGAGACGATGATTTCATCTCTTATTCCGCCACGTTTTCATTATATTACTATTACAAAATGGTTACAAGTATTTCTTTTCTGTTACAGTTTTCTCTTTACGCCGGTATTTTTTTCCGTTATACTTAGAATCGGCACGGAAAGCGGATAAGCACAGCCTCCGCGCCGTCTGATATTCACAGCCTATTTTCATTTTCCACGGAGGGATCTGCTATGATCAAATTAATCGCAAGCGATCTGGACGGCACGCTGCTCCAAAACGGCGCCCAGGAGCTGACTCCTTACGCGACAGAACTGATACGCAGGATCACAGAGAAAGGAATCCGCTTTATCGCGGCAAGCGGGCGCCAGTACGACAATGAACGCCGTCTCTTCGCCGGCATCAGAGACGAGATATCTTATATCGCGGAAAACGGTTCGCTCTGTATCCATCAGGGGAAGGTCATTTCCCGCGGCATTATTCCGGATGACCTTGCTTACCGGATCATGCGCGAGATCAAAAAGGAGCCCGGCTATGAGATCGTCGCGTCCCGGGAGGACACTTGTCTGATCGAGGGCAATGACCCTGCTTTTGTAGATCATATTGTAAATGTGATGCGCAATACAACAGAGATCGTCGATGATATCACAAAAGTCAAAGGACCGTTCCTCAAACTTGCCGTCGCGAATATGAAAACACACGATCTCGGTCCATACCTGAGACACCTCCGGCAGATGTTTTATCCGTCTGTAAATGTCGTTACATCGGGGAATATCTGGATCGATTTTATCGTACCGGGATATAACAAGGGAACCGCCCTTCAGAAAATGATGGATCTCTTCGGGATAAAACCCGAGGAATGCATGGCCTTCGGAGACCAGTACAACGATGTGGAGATGCTGGAGCTTGCAGGATACGGCTATGCCATGTCCAATGCCGCCCCGGGGATTGCGGGACATGCGCGGTATGTGACGGATTCTGTAGAAGAAGTGCTTGAAGATGTGCTGGCCGGGCCGGAATAAACCCGGTCAGCCTTATTTATTCTTCTTTCCGATATCTCGGGGCGCGGCTTTCATCATGCATTCTTTCCGGTAGAACGCGACGCCATACTTCAGGATATTACGATATCCTTCCTGCCGGAGCGTTTCTTCGTACTTCTGCTTTTCAATCTGTACGAGCGCTTCATTGCATTTCTCTTCCAGCCCCTCATAGGTCTTCGATACCTTGATCTCTATGATCACGGCTTTTCCTCTGACGCTGGGATATTTCAGCAGGATATCCGGTCTGCCGTTTCCCGACTCACGGTTGGACTGTACGATATAGTTCCCGATATTTTTCAGCATCCCGACAAGGAAACCATGATAATAGCTCTCCTGATAGTCATAGAAGCTGATCGTCTCCATCAGATTCTCAGACAGGATCTCCGCGGCTTTATCCGCGTCGCCATTTAAAATACTCTCATACAGGGGCGACAGCTCTTTCTTCTCTGTCTTCTCCTCAAACCACCGGAGGACTGCATTTTTATATACATAACGGACTTCACTGTTCGGAATTGCCATCTCCATATGGATCGTTTCGCCTTCCTGGCTCTCGCTGATCTTTCTCAGATATCCGGTAAAGAACAGGAAATTCCACAGATTATCCTGTGTAGAATCCATATCGTCATAAGTGATATCCTCGTGAATGGGTTTCGTGATCGTACCTCCCGCAATCAAAGCCTCGATTTCCCGCTTCACGGAAATATCCGCCTGTTCCACCAGTTTTTTCACAATACTGTTGGAACTGGTATTCGACCAGTATGGCTTCGCGAAAACATGTTTGTCACGGTAACAGGAATTTACGTAGTTGATGACGCTCCATGGATTATAAACCTCTGTCTCTCCAAACCGGTATCCGTCATACCATTTCTTTACAGTTTTCATATTCTCTTCAAGGCCGTATGCCGCCAGCATCTGCTCTACTTCTTTCTGCGTAAACCCAAAGTGTTCGGCAAAAGAACGAGTTGTAATGGAAACTACATTCAAGTTATTCAGCCCGGTGAAAATGGATTCCCTGCTGATGCGGAGACATCCTGTGACAACAGCAAACTCCAGATTATCATTTGTCTTCAATGCCGATTCAAAAAACGAACGGATGAACGCCACCGTCCTGTCATAAAATCCGCTGAAATACGCATTTTCCAGCGGCACGTCATACTCGTCGATCAGGATAACAGATTTCTGTCCTGTGCAGATATACAGACATTCTGACAGAAATCTCAGCGCGTCCGCGTAATCATTCTCTGTCCCTTTCAGATCCCGGATCCTTTCATAGCGTTCCAGATCGGCACTCTCTAATTTTCCGCTGTTCTTTACCTTTTCCCAATGTCTCCTGTATTCTTCTCTGACTGCCTTTTTCAGCATCTCATAAGAAAGATCATAGGAATACTGTTTCATTGATTTCAGCGAAACGCTGATCACCGGGTATTTTCCCATATGGGAAAGATACCTTTCACCCGTATCCATGATCTTCAGCCCCTGAAACAACGGGGTGTGATCCTTTTCCCCTTTTTCAAAGAAATACCGGAGCATGCTCATATTCAGCGTCTTGCCAAAACGCCGGGGCCGTGTAAAAAGATTCACTTTGCCCTTCATATCGAGCAGCTCTTTAATAAAAAGAGTTTTATCTACAAAATAGTATCCGTTTTCCCTCAAATCCTCAAAATTTTCCACGCCGACCGGCAGCGGTATCCATTCCATACAAACGCCTCCTTTCCAGATGTAGTTACATTTTACTACGTCTGAAAAGGAGGCGCAAGGTGGACATCTGACTGTTACTGCATCGCATTAAGCCAAAAGCTGCTTCCGTCTGATTATTTCATCTCCACGATCGCATACGCTTTCCCGTCTGCATCACACAACTCCACCACCGTGCGCTCCTGCTCCACGGTAAGTCCGGGATAGATCATATCTCCGAGCACCGCAGACTTTTTATAGTCCACCCTGACCTGCCGCACCTGTATATCCCCGGGCAGCATTTCCAGCGCCATCTGCACATACTGGCAGTTATTGACATGCTCGTTCGTATCGATATGATATTTCCTCACAGGGAACGGTTCTTCCTCTCTGCTCTCCTCGGGAAGGGCGATCTTCCTTCCCTCATACGGCATATCAAGCGGTTCGCAGGTACCATACGGTTCGATATACTCTTCCGTGGGTCTTATCGGTCTGCCTCTCTCAATATCCATAAATACCCAGATGGAATTGGCCCGGGCTATCATTTTTCCCGATCCGTCTTTCATATAGAAGTTACGGTTTCCGTACAGTCCTTTGAATTCCGTGGCAAACGTACCGATGGTAAGTTCTTCGCACAGCCGCGGATAACGGTCTACGATGATCTGCCAGTAAGAGAGGAGCCATGCCTTCCTGTCGTGTTTCAACCTGCCTGTTCCAAGACCGATCGCCTCCGACTGGAATATACTGCAGTCCTGAAAATAATTGATCAGGGCAGGCAGCGTCATCGTTCCTCTGTGGTCAATCTCGCTGTAGCGGACTCTGCCGCCAAATTCATATCTTCCCTTACTATTTTCCTCCTGTGTCATCATATGCTCTGTCATCTTCCGTCACCTCTGCTGATTATTCTCTGTCCTGTTACCGACCATACCGAGCCGCGCCGTCTGCGTCATATGCCGCCCTCCCGCGTCAACAGCCATCCTCACTGCTCCGCGCCACATACTCAGACTCCACTGTTATCACGCACTCATATCCCGGATCTACCCTCTTGAGCCGCTCTGTCAGCCGCAGGGGAAGTTCATTTTTCGTCTTTTTATCATAATCGATCGGAACAACCAGATCAAAGATCAGATTGGTCTGATTTTCTCCCGGTACCATGCGGAAATCGTGGATCGAGCACGCAGGATCCAGATCTCGCAGAAGCCGCACCGTCTTATCACGGATCTTCAGTACCCGCTTGTCTTTCATCTCCACCGGATCCATATGGATCACAAGGAAGAGTCCCAGCTCTTTCGCCGCGTCCCTCTCGATGCGGTCGATGATCTCATGGGACTGTTCGATGTCCACGTCATTAGGCACCTCCGCATGGATCGACGCCATGCTGCGGCCCGGTCCGTAATTATGTACGATCAGATCGTGGGTCCCTTCGATTCCGTCATAGCGCTCCACGAAGCGCCTGATCTGCTCATATACGTCCGGGTCGATCGCCTGCCCGATCAGCGGCTCCAGCGTATCTCTCGCGATGCCGACGCCCGCCCACATGACGACGAGCGCGACGCCCACGCCCACAAGCCCGTCGATATTGATTCCGGTCACTGCGAAAAAGATCAGGGACAATATCGTAGCCGACGTGGTGATCACGTCGCCCATGGAATCCGTAAATACGGCCATCATCACTTTGGAGCCGATCTTCCCGCCCAGTTTCCGGTTAAACAGGCCGAGCCACAGCTTTACGGCTATGGACAGGATCAGGATAACGACAGAGACGATCTGAAAATTCATTGTCTCCGGATGCAGGATCTTTCCGAAAGAATCTTTCAGGAATGTGAATCCCACTTCAAGCACAAGAAATGAGACAGCCAGCGCCGCGATGTACTCGATCCGCCCGTGTCCGAAAGGATGGTCCTTATCCGCAGGTTTCTCCGCCATCTTCACCCCGACAAAGCTGATGACAGACGAACCTGCATCTGATAAGTTGTTAAATGCGTCCGCCGTAACAGACACACTGTGCAGTACAAGTCCCACCGCAAATTTCACCGCAAACAAAAAAACATTGCAGAAGATACCCACAATGCCGGCCAGCACCCCATATGCGGTCCGCACGGATATCTTCTCCACGTCCTCATAGTCTTTTATAAAATGTCTGATCAAAAATTCTGTCATAACTCTATTTCTGCCAGAAAAACCAGCTGATCTTAAAATCCGTGTCAGCCGTAATTCCGGAATACTCCTCTTCCGTCAAAACATTTTTTAATTTCTCTTTCCCCTCATCCGGCACAACCGCGTTAACAGCGTCCAGAAAGCAGAGCCCCGGATAGAGCACGCACCACCAGTTATTCCCTTCTGCCTCGCCGATCTCAATGCGGAGCGCCTCATAGTTTCCTGCCGGAAATGTAATGTCTCCGTAGCTTTTATCCGGAAACCAGCATGTCGTCACCGCCGCGCTCACCGGATAATCCGCCCCTGCCTCCGCGATGACGCCGCGGCTCACCTCCTCTATCTCGTCGATATGCCCTCGCACCCAGCTGCCGGCGGCACCGGCGCTGTCCTCCTCCGGCATATTTTCTTCCAAATACGCGAGGACCGCGTCTCTTACCTGCAGCTTCAGCTCCTGATCTTCGTCACTGTCGCTGTTTGCGAGCACATGAAAACGCAGTACCTCCTGCGCCAGATGCTCCTGCAGCTCTTCCCGCGCTGCCGCGTCCGCCCTGAAACAGAGCCCTGCCGTGATCAGGGACGCCAGGATGAACGCAAGTACAAAGCAGAGCCTTACGGCGCGCCTCTCAATTTTTCCGCTGAACTTCCCTGTAATGTCCATATGTAATTCCTCCATATCTTTTCGCCTGATATGGAGAGTATGGACAGATTACCGGGAATTATACGGAAAGCCCCGTAATTTTTATGATCGTCCGGCCGTCGGACGTTTATCGGTGCCGCAGCGCATCCACCACAGTGTCGGCCTGATTGGCTATATGCCGGATCGTGAGCTGGGTCGCCTTTTCCTTGTCATGCTCTTCTATGGCTTTTATGATCGAGGCATGTTCTTGCAGCAGCTGGGGATGGCACTCTTTCTTCTTCAGATACTCGATCCGGTAACGGTACATCTGTTCCCTTAAGTTGTTCAGGAGCTGGATCAGACGGTCATTGTCCGTAGCGGCGAAGATCACGTCATGGAACGCCTCGTCCGCCTCGCCGATGGCCGTAATGTCATCGCTGTCAAGAATCTCGCGGAAATGATCCGCGGCAGCATGCAGCTCCTTCATCTTCTCTCCGTCGATCCTGTCACAAGCAAGCCGGACTGCCAGTTCTTCCAGCGCGCAGCGGACTTCCAGCACATCCCGGAGATTCTTCTCTGTGATCTCCGCCACTTCCGCGCCCTTTCTCGGGATCATGAGCACAAGGCCTTCCAGTTCCAGCTTCCGGATCGCCTCCCGGATCGGCGTGCGGCTCACCCCCAGTTTATTGGCGAGCTGGATCTCCATCAGCCGCTCGCCCGGTTTTAATTCTCCCCGCAGGATCGCCCTTCGAAGGGTATTGAACACCACATCGCGGAGCGGAAGATATTCATTCATGGTAACTTCAAAATCAATCGGCATTCTGATTCCTCCTCACACTATGTATATTCGTCACATAGACCTGTCTGGCCAGTGCTTTTTCGTTTATGCGCCTCTGTGCGTCCCGCGCTCCCGCCCGGCTTTCAAACAGGCCGAACACCGTCGGGCCGCTGCCGCTCATCATAGCCCCCGGCGCCCCGCATTCTCTCATCACCTGCTTGATCTCATCGATGACCGGATACATCGGTATGGTGACATCCTCAAGGACATTTCCCATGCAGCCCGCGATCTTTTTCAGATCCTGCCGCTCCAGCCCTTCTATGATGCCGTCAATGTCCGGATGTTCCGTGACCTCTTTGGAATCCAGAGCTTCATACACTGTCTTTGTTGACACGCTGACCGGCGGTTTTGCGATCAGTACTGTGCATTTCGGCATAGCCGGCAGCTTCTGCAGCTCCTCGCCGATCCCTTCGGCAAGGACCGTACCACGCATGACGCAGTAGGGGACGTCAGCGCCCAGCTTCACTCCCCGTTCCATCAGATCCTTCTGCGACAGCCCGAGACGGAACATCCGGTTCATCCCGAACAGCACGGCGGCTGCATTGGAACTTCCTCCCGCCAGTCCCGCGGCCACCGGAATATGCTTCTTCAGAGTGATCTTCACGCCGTCGCCGATCCCGAATTCTTCTTTCAGGAGCCGGGCCGCTTTGTATGCGATATTGTCCTCCCCTGTTGGCAGATAATTCAGATTTGACGTCACCTCGATCCCCGGTGCGTCTTTCTTTTCGATCCTGACTTCATCGTACAGATAGACAGACTGCATGATCATCCGCACATCATGATAGCCGTTTTCTCTTTTCCCCAGTACATCCAGTCCCAGATTGATCTTTGCCAGCGCTTTCAGTTCGATCTGATTCATCCTGTGTCCTCCATATTGAATATCCGTACAGGCCGCGCCATCCGCGGGATTCCGCTCACATGCTTATCGCGCCCTGTATCTTGTATACATTATGCTTATAGTATACTCACATTTTCCTTAAAAATCAACAGTTTATCCCCCGGCGAGACTTTTTCGTCATTCAGACTGTTTATCTCGCGGATCCCGTCGATCGTTGTCATATATTTTTTCGCAAGGCTCCACAGATCTTCGCCGTTTTGCACAATATGTCCGACGATCCCGGGCTGTTCGGACAGTTCTTCCATATTGAACGGTTCCATACGGACGTTCGTGATCACTTCGACCGGCATAAGACTTCTCAGGAATACGTCAAACGACAGGATCGCCTTGACTTCGACCGCTTCGCTTCCCGCAAGCGTTACGGCAAGCTGCTCCACATGGTAGGAAAGACTGCTGCTCACTTTCTCAGGCATATCCGGATATTCGATCAGCCATGAAAACGGGATCATCCCCTGCCAGCTTCCGTATGGCTCCGCATCATCGCCCCGCAGATACAGGAACGACAGATGCAGGATTCCCTCTACGCGTATTCCCTCGGGCGTATGCTGCTCGCTCTCCACCTGGATGCTGCCCCGGCTGTGAAGGATCTGCAGCACATCTTCCTTCAGCTCCGGAAGGGACAGCTTCTCCGATATTTTGCATTTTGACTGGTTCTGCATCAGAAGCTCTTCCAGAACAGCCTCCTGTGTGTCAAAGATACACTGCTGTTCCAGCGAATACATATCACTTAACAGTTCTGTCTCTTCTTCCTCATAAATATTCATCCGGAGCGCAAGCGCCGCCTCGATGCCGAGAACACGCATCTCCCCGTCCTCGTCCAGCCGGATATCCGCCAGCATATCTTCAAGGGAGTGCTGGATGTGATAATACATGTTCTCGGATACGCCGTCGCAGAGGACTCTTCCTTCAAACGGCACGCTCTGCTCGATCCAGTCCGGCTTCTCCTCGGCTGACAGATACATGCAGAATACGAGCATCTCGCCCCTGAGCAGGATCTCATCCGGTCCGGTCCGGATATCCAGCTTTCTGACGCTTACATCCGTAAGCAGGAGCTGCCCGATGCTCTCCTTTGTACCCGGCAGTGTCACCTCTTCCCTGATCCGGTATGTATCTTTCTTCGAAACAGCCAGACGGAGCAGATTCATTTTCCGTGTCCTTCGATAGACCGGGATATCGCTCTCTATATTTTCCGTCAGCTCCTCATCCCTGATCCATTCTCTCCCGATCTCGATCTCAGCCATGATCCGCAGGCTCAGCTTCCGGGAGTGAACTACAGAGGCGGTAAATTCCGTTCTCACATTTCTGAGACAGAAGGACTCGTTCCCGTCGCTCTCCGCGTACACCATCTCCTCAAACGGAAGGTTCCCTTCCAGTACGGCAGGTTTCGGGTCATTCGACGAGGTCATGTACAGGATGGTAAAAAACGCCTTTCCCGTGATCCTGACATAATTTTCCACGGGCCGTATATCCTCGGCTCTGAGCTCTGCCTTTCCCTGAATGACCCTCTTCACATCTTCTTTCTGATCCGGCACATTGTAGTCCTCGTCCAGATAAAACTGGTCGAAGATGCTCTTGCCCTCCTGGGTGTAATGAACCGGTTTTCTGATCAGCTCCATATCTCTCCTCCTCAATCAAACAAAACGTCTTTGTCAATATATTCAAGCTGCACGACCACATAGGGAAATGTGGCGGTCTCCTTTATATCCTCCTCTTTTCCCGGACCCAGAAGATTCGTGTTGATACGGACGGTGTCCTCTGTCTCGTACAGTTCCTTCACCTCCACACTGTATCCTGTGGTGGGCTGTTCCCCGTATCCTTCCGCTATATAGAGCTGCCCCTGATCTGCGTAGACCATCTGAAACGGATGTTCTTTCTCTTCTTCAATCATCGCGCTGAGCTCTTCCGGTTCATCTTCCCTGTCCACCACCGCGAACTCAAGATCCCCCAGTTTCTGCTCCTCCCCGTACCTGCTGACACAGCCGGCCAGCATCCCGGCGATACATAGCGGCAGGATCCATGTGGTTCGGGACGCCATCAGATATTTCATTCCCCTGTCCTCACAGCATTTTTCCATATATCATATGAAAGACTTCCTGCAAATATGTCATCATAACAGTTCAGCCATCTGATATCAGGAGACGGATTTATGCTTGCATAAGAATCCGGCGGCTGATATTCAGATGAGCTGAGCGCCTGTCAATGAGTAAAACAGCGGCGGCAGCCGCAATAAGCACGAAGTGCGGTTTTACGAATGGCGCGGGCTGAACTGTTACATGTCATTGCATATTTCACACGCATTTTTCTTGTATTTTCCACATTCCGGCAGTATAATCAAATATGGGGCGTTCAACGCCTCTTCGTTAATTTACAGAAAGATAATTGAGGACTGACACATGATTCGTTTTATATGTATTGTAGTTTTTCTGATCCTGTTTTTGATCGTGACCATTCCGGTGCTTATCGTGGAACGGATCCTTCACAGGTTCAACCCTTATGCAAGTGATATCAGTTCCCTGCGTATTGTGCAGTGGGCATTCAAAGTGATCCTGAAGATGACCGGAGTAAAAGCCACCGTGATCGGCGAGGAAAATGTGCCTGACGAGCCGGTGCTGTTCATCGGCAATCACCGCAGCTATTTTGACATCGTGCTGACTTACAGCCGGTGCAGACGACTTACCGGTTATATTGCGAAAAAAGAAATGGAGCGCTATCTGACGCTCACATCATGGATGAAGAGACTTCACTGCCTCTTCCTTGACCGGAAGAATCCGAAAGAAGGCCTGAAGACGATCCTTCAGGCGATCAGTGATATAAAAAGCGGCATTTCCATCTGTGTTTTCCCTGAAGGAACGCGCAACCGGGGAGATGAGCTGAGCATGCTTCCTTTCCGCGACGGGGCCCTCAAGATAGCCACCAAGACCGGATGCGCGGTGATCCCGGTCTCAATGAACAATACGGCTGAGATCTTTGAAAATCATCTTCCGAAAATAAAGAAAACACATGTTGTGATCGAATACGGGAAACCTATTTACCCGAATGAACTGGATAAAGAGACACAGAGACATATCGGTGATCATGTGGAAAATATAATCC
>CAZJRY010000077.1:0-11115 GCA_964548625.1 uncultured Mediterraneibacter sp. | reverse complement strand
GTGATCTTCTGACGGTTCAGCGCATTCATCAGTTCATCCAGAATAATGGCAAATCCGATGGACGGTGTATCCTTGCCGAATTTGGCAAGAAGATGGTCGTATCGTCCGCCCCTCACGACGGCATCGCCTGTGCCGTATGTATAGGCGCGGAAAATGATGCCGGTATAATATCCGTAGCTTCCGCACATGCTGAGATCAAATGCCACATGGTCTTCCGCGCCGTAGAGTTTGAGCAGACGATAGATTTGCTGAAGTCTGCTGACTCCCAGCCGGGCGTTCAGTTCAGGCGCGGCTTTGAGCGCTTCATCCAGCACCTCCGGTCCGCCCGCAAGTTCCGGAAGAATACGGAACGCATCTTTTACGCCTGCCTTTACATTTCTGCTGTCCAGAAGTTCCTCGATGCCGAAGAAATTTCGGTTCGCGATGAGAGCGCGCACTTCTCCGGCCTCGTCTTCCTGCAGGCCTGCAGCGTTCATAAGACCCTGTATAAAGTCCACATGCCCGATATTGACCTGAAATTCTTTCAGCCCGGTCTTTTTCAGGCCGTCCACTACCATGGCGATCATCTCCGCATCCGCCTCGATCGTATCGAGCCCGATCAGTTCGGCTCCAAGCTGTGTGTTTTCCTTTAAGCGGCCCTGGTAGCTGGAATGGTTGATGAAAGTATTGCCCGCATAACACAGCCGGACCGGGAAATCGTCATCATCAAACAACGTTGCGGCCGCCCGCGCGACAGAAGGCGTGATATCCGGCCTGAGCGCAAGGATATTTCCTTCTCTGTCAAAGAATTTATAAAGTTCCTGAGTCGATGTAGAACCGATTTCCTCGCGGAACACATCATAATATTCAAATGTCGGTGTCTGTATATCATTATAACCGTACAGATGGAGTACGGTATTTAACTTTTTCTGAAGCGCAAGTTTGGTTTCGCATTCTTTGTTGTAAATGTCCCGGACGCCTTCCGGAGTGTGAAGCTTCTGTTCCATATGCCCTCCTCTTTCACTTTAATGTGCTAACACGCTAAATTCCTATGTAATTATACGGATTTTGTATTGTTCTGTCAATCCCCCCGAAGCAGGATCCCCTATTCTTCCCGACAGTTCAGATCTTTCTGAATCATATCAAGATATGGGATGAAGTATCCCTGCCGGAATTTCATAAACCATCCGGAATCCAGTTCTTCAAAGCGGAAACTTTTGCGGCCTCCGGTCTTTCCTCTGTCCCAGAACTTTCTGATCTGACTGTATTTCATATAGTACAGTTCATCCCGTGTACTGTAATATATAAGAAGGAAGGCAATGCCGCCCTGCTTCTCAAATTTTTCCATGAAATCCACTTGATGTTCGTGAATATTCTGGAGAGGAAACGTATCGGCCTTACATTCCTTTGCGTCAAAACAGACCGGAATCCCCTGTACCGCCCCGATATAATCAACGGTACTGATCTTGTCAAAATACGCCAGCGTGATATGCCGGTGTTCCCGGTCGATCTTTACCGGCGTGATCGGGGTCGGGATTTTCTGGATCAATGCAAGTCCCATCTCCGCATAATGCTCGTTTGTGTGATTGATAAATTCTTCTAATGTAGATCCTCTGAGTCCTCTTGAACCCCATGTGGCCATTGCAGACAGCTCCTTTGTATCTTCTTGCTCTCACATATTTTCCGGAAAGTTGCCGGCAGTGGCGCTGTGATCACTTTTCCCGACAGTTCCGCAAGCGCGCCGGAACATTCGGGGATACAGATCCTGACAGAATGCAGAAGCTGTGAGGCAAGCCCGTACTTCGCGCGGTATCTGTCGTTGATCCTTCGGTTTCCGTATTTATAATCCCCGATGACAGGATGCCCCAGTGAAGCCATATGCGCGCGGATCTGATGTGTCTTTCCGGTGATCAGATGAACCTCCAGAAGCGTGACATTGTCCCCGGCGCCAAGAGGACGGTATTCTGTTTCGATCCGTGCGGCCCCTTTTGTCATTGTCCTGCTGAATGTTACGGTATTTGTCCGGGGGTCCTTTGTCAGAAATCCGCTGACGCGTTCTTCTTTTGTCACGATCCCCGTCACCAGACAGAGGTAATATTTCTCTATGCTGCGCTCCCGGAACATTTGACTTAATTCCCGAAGGGCTGCCAGTGTCTTGCCGGCTGCGACAATTCCGCTTGTGTTGCGGTCCAGACGGTTGCATACAGACGGATGGAATGTGCGCAGTTCCTCTTCAGTGATCTGACGGCTCTCAAGAAGATATCCTATCACATATTCTACGAGAGAAATGTCGTCTTTGGCCGCTTTCTGTGAAAGCATGCCCGCAGGCTTGTTTATAAAGATTGTATTCCTGTCTTCATATAATATGTCAAGTCCGGCCGGAGCGGTGTTGCCTGTCTGTGACGTGTGTGTGTGTTCAGTAAACTTATCGATCGTCTCATCGGATAAGAATAACTTTACCGTATCTCCTTCGCTGAGCTTCTCCTGCCCGGTGGCTTTTTTCCCGTTAAGCGTGATATTCTTCCTGCGCAGCATCTTATAAAAAAAGCTTTTCGGCGCAAGAGACATGTATTTGGACAGGAATCTGTCCAGTCTCTGTCCGGCTTCATTTGTACGGATAGTGAGTTCTTTCATGACAGCTCCCCTGCTATTTTCAAATCGAACGCCTTATTTCTTTTTATGGATATTCCGTATTGTTTTTTTCTTTTTCCGGAAACGGGGATTCTCTGCCGTTCTCCGGTTTATGTCTGTCTTTCCCGTATGCCGGCTGCCGGCATGCTGACGGACAGCAGCGCGGTTATCACGGCTTTGTTCCGGGCGGATCAGGCATTTCGGACCATATCCTACGAGATCCATCCGTCCGGCACGTCTGAGAGCCTCCGGCACAAGATCGTAGAGTCCGGGATTCCTGTACTGGATGAGAGCCCTCTGCATCGCTTTTTCATGCGGACTTCTCGGCACATATACTTCCTTCCCGTTCCGGGGATCGATCCCCGTATAATACATGCATGTGGAAAGAGTGGACGGCGTGGGATAAAAGTCCTGAACCTGTTCCGGCATGTATCCCAGATCTCTGCAGTATTCTGCAAGTTCCACTGCCTCTTTCATGGAAGATCCCGGATGAGAGGACATCAGATATGGGACAAGATACTGTTTTTTCCCGGTCTTTTCATTCATTTTGTAAAATTCTTCCGTGAATTTTTCGTACACACGATGCTCCGGTTTTCCCATCAGGGAGAGCACGGGCTGCGCAACATGTTCCGGAGCTACTTTAAGCTGGCCGCTTACGTGATGCCGGCAGAGTTCCTGTAAGAAATCTTTCTTTTTATCCGCAAGCACATAGTCGAAGCGTATCCCGGAGCGGATAAATACTTTCTTCACTCCGGGAATCTGCCTCAGCTTTTTTAAAAGCGACACATAATCACTGTGATCGGCGTCAAGATTTCCGCATGGCTTTGGGAACAGGCACTGACGGTTCCGGCAGACGCCGTGTTCAAGCTGTTTTCTGCATGAAGGGTGCCGGAAGTTTGCGGTCGGTCCGCCCACGTCATGGATATATCCCTTGAAATCCTTCTCCTTGGTGATGCTCTCTGCCTCCCTGAGAAGAGAATCATGGCTCCTGACCTGTACGATCCTGCCCTGATGGAATGTAAGGGCGCAGAAGCTGCATCCGCCAAAACATCCTCTGCTGCTGATCAGGCTGAAGCGGATCTCTGAAATGGCGGGAATACCGCCCTTTGCCTCGTATGAGGGATGATACGTCCTTGTATACGGGAGATCATAGACGTCATCCATCTCTGTGACGCTCAGAGGCTTTGCCGGCGGATTCTGCACGATATAGAGATGTTCTGAATACGGTTCTGCCAGACGTTTCCCGTTAAAGGCATCTGTGTTGAGATACTGCGTATAAAAACTTCCGGCATATGTTTTCCTGTCCGCTTTCAGTTCCTCGTAGGACGGAAGAAATTCAGCGTCATAGATCCTGTCCCTGTCTTTGACCTTGACCACGGTACCGTCGATGTAAGTCAGCTCATTTACCGGAATGCCGGCGTCCAGCGCGTCTGCGATCTCTACGATAGAGCGCTCGCCCATTCCGTAAGAAATAATATCAGCCCCGGAATCCAGAAGTACGGAACGCTTCAGCCGGTCTGACCAGTAATCATAATGCGCGAGTCTTCTTAAACTGGCTTCGATGCCGCCGAGGATGACAGGTGTTTTTTTATATGTCCGGCGGATCAGATTACCGTATACCACGCATGCGTAATCCGGCCGTTTTCCCATCTCTCCTCCCGGGGTGTAGGCGTCGGTTTTTCTGTGCTTTTTCGATACGCTGTAGTGGTTGACCATAGAATCCATGTTGCCCGCGGATACGAGAAACCCGAGACGCGGCTCTCCGAATACCTGTATACTCTCCGGGTCTTTCCAGTCCGGCTGGGAGATGATGCCCACCCGGTATCCGTGAGATTCAAGAACCCGGCTTATGACCGCATGTCCGAAGGACGGATGATCTACATAGGCGTCCCCGATCACATAGGCAAAGTCTACACTGTCCCATCCCCGTTCGATCATATCCTCTCTGTTTACCGGTAAAAAATCTCTGCGTGTCACTGTTCTTCCCCGCGCCTTTCATATGTATGCCTGAAAATATCATTAAAATCATGAATAAAATAATCAGCAAGCCGTTTCTTTTCTTTTTCCAGCGGTCTGGAAAATTCATCGTCCACGGCACACACTTCCATTCCCGCATTCCTGCCGGCCAGAATACCGTTAGGAACATCTTCAAATACAAGACATGATGAGGGGTCTGCATGAAGGTCCTCCGCCACCTTCAGATACACGTCCGGCGCCGGTTTTCCGGCTGCCACCTCGCAGGCTGTGCGCACGGAATCAAAGTACGGCGCGAGATGACGGGCATTCAGGGCTGCATCGGCGATGGTACGGTCGTTGCTGGTAGCGATTCCGAGAGCCACGCCCCGTCTCCTCATTTCTTTTAGGAATTCCACCGCTCCGGGTTTGGGAAAGACTTTCGTGGCATAAAGCCGGACTGTCATATCTCGCCATTCCTGCATTACCTGCTCCACGGTTATATCCAGCGTACGAAATGTATCTACAAAATACTGTGCCGTCTCCGTATAGCTCATACCTTCGATGTCTTTATGAAATGTGGGCGGTTCTGTGAGATGATATTTCTCCATAAAGATCCGGTCCACTTCGGCCCAGATCCACATGGAGTCCACAAGAGTCCCGTCCATATCAAATATCACGGCTTTTTTCCCTGTGAGCATAATCTTTCCACCTCTTCTTCTGTCAGTCTGCGGTACTCCCCGGGTTTCAGGCTTTCATCCAGGCTGATGTCTCCCATCCGGAGGCGTTTCAGGTAAATGACCTCTTTCCCCGCAACCTGAAACATGCGTTTGATCTGATGAAATCTCCCTTCCCGGATGGTCAGCCGGATCTCCGAGATTTCATCTGATGTGCAGATAAGAAGCTCTGCCGGCAGAGTCGGTTTTCCGTCCCCGATATCTACTCCGTGGGAAAAGTTATCCACATCACTTTGTGTTACGCGGCCGTTTATCCTCGCGAAGTAGACTTTATCCACATGATTCTTCGGCGAGAGCAGCCGGTGCGCAAGTTCCCCGTTGTTGGTGATGATGAGAAGCCCCTCTGTGTCTTTATCAAGCCGCCCGACCGGAAAGAGGCCGTCTCTTTTTCTGTTCCTGATCAGATCGACTACCGTAGCCTCCTGACGGTCACTTGCAGCGGATATCACCCCTGCCGGCTTGTTCAGCATATAATATTCATATTCCTTATATGTGACAGGAATTCCCTGAAATGTGACCTCGTCATGCTCAGTATCTGTTTTTGTTTCCGGACGGTACATCACAATGCCGTTTACAGCCGCCTGACCGTTCCGTATATCTTTCTTTATCCGGCTTCTTGTGCCGAATCCCATGTCTGCCAGATATTTATCAAGTCTGATCTTCATGCTGACTGCCACCGCCATCCCGGAAGATATTTGTTCTTAAGGACCTGTTCCGCAAGCTTGCCGAACCCCAGCGGATACCCGTCCACACAGACAAGATACCATCCTTTTTCTCCGCGGGATACAAGATCCTCAACGTTCAGGGTTTCCCCTTTCAGATATTTAATGACCCGTTCGTCGGATACAGGAAGATCGATGATTCTGGGATATTCCTCTTTCTTCAGATTCATGGCAAATGCCTGACTGGGTTCAAACCTGTTTTTCTTAAGCTCGCCGAGGAAAAGCCCTGTACGGAGAAATCGGATGCCGTCTAATGCCGGAAAGCCTTCCGGCATATAATATACTTTGTCCGCACGTATATCAAATCTGTCCGGATCAAATCCCCTTCGGACATCTGCGAGAAAATCCGCAAGCTCTGCCGGTATTTTCTTTCGTCCCGTTCCGTTTTTTGCCTTTTCACCCGAAACAGATTTTCTGCCCTTTCTTTTATCGGATTGAACGGCTTCTGAAATTGCCGGGCTGTCCGGACTGCCGGGGCACTGTTTTTTCAGCAGCGCCAGAAAATGACCCTCGCCTTTCATATGGTGTGGAAAGATACGGACCGCGCGGGTAAGGCGCTTGTCTTTTGAATCCGTCACTTCGGGCATCCCGCGTGAGAAACCTTCATAATCCCCCATCTCACAGACATCAAATTCCGGATACTGTTCCAGAAGATATTCTATCGTCTGTTCATTTTCCTCAGGGGAGAATGTGCAGGTCGAATACAGGATCATACCGCCGGGCCGGAGCATCTGCGCTGCCTGCGAGATGATGCTTTTCTGTATCTTCGCGAAATATTCCGGTCCGTGTTCCTCCCATGCGCGGATCATCTTACGGTCTTTTCGAAACATTCCCTCTCCGGAACAAGGGGCATCGATCAGGATCTTGTCGAAATATCCGGCAAAATGCGGGATCAGCTTTCCCGGTTCTTCGCTTAAGACAAGGACGTTGCCGATTCCCATAAGTTCGATGTTTTTTAAAAGACCTTTTGCGCGAGAACTGCTCAGGTCATTTGCGGCGAGAACCCCGGTTCCTTTTAATCTGGCGCCCAGCTCAGTCGCCTTCCCGCCCGGCGCGGCGCAGACGTCAAGCACTCTGTCTCCCGGCTCAACGGGAAGACGGTCGGCGGGAGTCATAGCGCTCGGTTCCTGCAGATAGTATAGCCCGGCAAAATAATAAGGATGTTTTGCCGGCTTATAAATCTCGCCGTCATAGTAGAATCCGTTGCGGATCCACGGGATTTTTTTCAGCGGCCATGGCGAGATCTCAAGAAAATCTTCCGCTGAGATCTTTGCGGTATTGACGCGGAGTCCGTAATGCCGGGGCTCATCGAAACAGTTAAGATAATCTTCATATTCCGTTTTAAGCAGAAATTTCATCTTTTCCTCAAATGCTGACGGCAGCTTCATCTCTTTTCCTCCATAGTCGATAGTATATCATTATCTTTCCTGATAGTCGATAACTTTCTCTTCCGTATAGTTCAGTGCCGGATAGGGATTTACACTGATCTCCTGCTCTCTGCTGTATATGTATATGCCGAGGTGAAGATGTACGGGGAATTTTCCTCTTGTCCCCTCTTCTGTCCCATATCCGGTGTCTCCCATGAATCCCAGAAGGTCGCCGGCTTTTACCTCGTCTCCTTCTTCTATATCCGCATAAGAATCCAGATGGGCATAGTAGAAATATGCCCCGTGAGGAGCCTGTATGCCGATCCGATAACCGCCAAGCTCAAGCCATCCTTTATTCCGGACAACACCGTCTGTCATGCTTACAACAGGATACACGCCGCGCTCGTTTTGATCCGGCATGATATCCGTTCCCTCATGACCGCGTTCACCTTTGTAGGTCCTGTCATACATCCATGAATCCTCGAATGTGACAGCCATATCACTGCTCTGTGATAAGGCAACAGGAAAATAGACAAGATCATCCCACACTGCCTGACAGGCGTTTAAATAATCGCTCCATCCGTCCGCTCTTTCCCATCGTTTCCGCATTGTTACGACATCTTCCGGAGAAAGCCTGATACTCTGCTTTCCAAATCCGCTCTCCAGCCAGTATACCGCCAGATATTCTCCGGGGCTGTCTGTTTCCGGGAGTGTACCGGCAGTCTGTTCATCCACCGGCTGCTGCCTGAACAGGTCACTCTCTACCGTATCTGTGCCGATTCTGCTCATTTCACTCAGATAACACAGTTTCGGTATCCAGAGTGCGCATGAAAAAATAAGAAGAAAAAGAAGAAAACTGATTTTCGGAATCCGTTTCAAGAAAAAATCCCTTTTTCTTTCTACTATATGAGCAATTCATAAAGAACATACTATCGTCATATATCTGAATTAACCATAAGATACCGGGGACGGTGGTCTGTCAATGAGGCAATATTTATCGGGTGTGCCGGTTCTTGTTCTTTTCCTTGCGATGCTCTTTTCGCCGAAAGCGGTTTTCGACGGCGCGGAAAGCGGGCTTCTGTTGTGGTTTCAGATCGTATTTCCGACGCTGTTTCCCTTTATGCTTATCTCGGCGCTTATGCTCTCCGGCGGCGGACTTGTCATCGTCTCACGTATAACGGGCAGATTGTTTTCTGTTTTGTTCTCCACATCGCCAAACGGCTCATTCGCGGTAATCGCCGGTTTTCTGTGCGGTTATCCGATGGGGGCAAAGGTATCGGCTGATCTTGTGAGGACAGGAAAGATCTCGCGGGATGAAGGAGCTTACCTGCTCTCATTCTGCAATAACACAAGCCCGATTTTTATCATTAATTTCATCATATGGAAAACATTTGGCAGGGAAGATCTTCTGTTCCCCACACTGTTGATCCTGATTCTGACGCCGGCAGTTCTCAGCCTTTTCTTCCGACGGATATACCTGAACGGGCAAAAGCGCTTTCCCGATATATCCGGGGGTAAAAGCAGCACCGCAGGAGCGCTTGACTTTGAACTGCTCGACTCATCTCTGGCAGACAGTTTTGAATCGATCGTTAAAGTAGGGCTTTATATTATATTTTTTTCGATTCTGCTTGCTCTTCCAGGCGAGATGACATCAGATCACACGGTGCTCGCCGCTCTGCTTCCGACACTGGAGATGACAAACGGAATCCTTATGATCCACAGGGCGGTACCGGATCTGACGGTAAGTTATCCGATGATTCTCGGGCTTACTTCGTTCGGCGGCTTCTGTTCGGCGGCGCAGACACATTGCATGCTTAAAGACACGGACCTGCCGTTCCTGCCTTATATCGCGCAAAAACTGGCTGCCGCAGCGGCAGCCAGTCTGTCAGGTATCTTATATATGCATTTATTTTAAGATGATGTACCGCAAACGGGTATCCGTGTCCGCTAATTCCGGGAGTCATAGTCTGGTGAGTTATCCTCTTCCGGTATCTCGAGCTCGGCGCGGTTAGAACGTACAGTTTCATAACATTCCTGCAGCGAATTGATCAGTCCGTCATATTTTGTTGTGTAACTGTCAAGCGTATGCCCGATAATACTCTCTGCGTTGGCAAGAAGATCGTCTGTATACTGGATCGCGCCGATGCGTATCGCGTTGGCGTCTGATGTGGCATTATCGATAATTTCCTGAGCCTGAGCGGTTGCCTGCGTCACGATCTCGTTTGCCTGCGCGTATGCCTGCTGCATGATCTCATGCTCGCTGACAAGTTCTGTGGTCTGAACCTGAGCTTCCTCGATCATGGCATCGGCTTTTGCCTTTGCGTCCGCGAGTATGGCATCGCGGTTTGCGATGATCTTCTGATAGCGTTTGATCTCATCCGGCGTCTTCATCCGAAGTTCCCGGAGAAGTTCGTCCAGATGCTCCTTATTAACAATGATCTTCGTCGTGGACAGAGGCTGGTACTTGCAATCCCTGTCAATGTATTCCTCGATTTCTTCGATAATCTGCTCAATACGGCTGCTCATTTGTTACACTCTCCTTTTGTACTCATCTTTCTCCTGAGCTCCGCAGCGACTGCTTCCGGCACAAACTGTGACAAATCTCCCCCAAATGCAGCAATTTCCCGCACTGTGGTGGAACTCAGATATGAATATTCAATACTGGTAGTCAAGAACATCGTCTCAACATTCGGTTCCAGTTTATGATTGGTCTGTGACATCTGCAATTCATACTCAAAGTCGGTGATCGCGCGAAGCCCTCTTATGATCAGATCCGCACCCATCTCTGACGCAAAGTCGACAAGCAGTCCGTTAAAAGTTACGATCCGGACTTTTTTGAGATCTTTTGTCACTTCCTTTAACATTTTAACACGTTCTTCCGCAGAAAACAACGGCATTTTCGCTTTATTACACAACACGCCGACAATCAATTCATCCACAATCTTGCAGGATCGGATAATGATATCCATGTGGCCGTATGTAACAGGGTCAAAGCTGCCCGGATAAATTGCTCTTAACATATTTCTTCAGTCCCCGCTCTCCCGATAAACATATGTTTATTCGTTTTATAGATCTTTTCCCGTATAATATAGAAACCAAGATCATCCACGTAAGAAAAATCCGTCTCCTTCGAGGCTTCGACTATGATCACCGTATCGTCATAAACAAGATCCGAACCTGACAGATATTCAAGTACTCTCTTCTCCAGCCCCCGATCGTATGGAGGATCCATGAAAATGATATCAAAGAACTTTTCGCCTTCAAGCCGGTACAGCGCGGTCATAACATCCCCGGTCATGACAGTCGCTCCGGATTCGAGGTGTGTGGATCTGAGGTTGTCTTTGACATACCGCATTGCTTTCGGATTATTCTCGACAAACACCGCCTCTTTAGCCCCGCGGCTCAACGCTTCGATCCCGATCCCGCCGCTGCCGCTGAACAGATCCAGGAAAGTGCAGTCGCAGACAGTCGGACCGATAATATTAAACAGTGTCTCTTTGATCCGGTCTGTTGTAGGTCGCGTATCCAGTCCTTCCGGAGTCCTTAATTTCAGACCTTTTGCGCTGCCGGCGATCACTCTCATAAAAAGTCACCTCGTTTTCCGATATGCTGAATTTTAGCAGAAAAAAGCGTCCAGGTCAATCCCGGACGCTTTTCTGCAGTTTGCGGAAATTCCAGATGTTATTTACCCGCCATCTGTTTTTCCTGCTGCTCGATCATTTTCTT
>CAZJRY010000076.1:8344-11303 GCA_964548625.1 uncultured Mediterraneibacter sp. | reverse complement strand
CCCCCTGACATCTCCCTTACATACTCCGCCACATAAGGCACGCAGTCTCTTCCGTATTTTTCACACAGTTTCACGATCGCGCTTCCTACGATAACTCCGTCGGCATACCGCCGCATTTTTGCCGCCTGCTCCGGCGTTGAGATCCCGAAGCCCACCGCGCAGGGAATGTCTTTCGTCTCTTTTACAAGCCGGACCATCCCGCCGATATCCGTGGTGATCTCGCTCCTCGTCCCCGTAACGCCCAGAGAGGAGACGCAGTACACGAATCCGGACGCTTTCTCCGCGATCATGCGGACACGATCGTGAGATGTGGGCGCGATCAGGGAGATCAGCTCAATGCCGTACTCCCGGCACACGGAGTCGAATTCCTCTTTTTCTTCAAAAGGCACGTCCGGAAGGATCAGTCCGTCCATCCCCGTCTCTTTCATCCGCTTTACAAAACGCCCGGTTCCGTAAGAAAATACCACATTGGCATAAGTCATAAAAACAAGAGGGATCTGCGAATTCTTCCGGATCTTTTCTACTGTATCAAATACTTTGTCCGTGGTGACGCCGCCGCTTAACGCCCGCAGGTTTGCCCCCTGTATCACCGGTCCTTCCGCCGTGGGGTCCGAGAACGGGATCCCCAACTCTATGATGGACGCTCCCTCTCTCTCCATAGCATAGACAAGCTGCTCCGTTGTCTCAAGATCCGGATCTCCGCATGTGATGAATGGAATAAATGCTTTCTTTCCCTGAAATGCTTTCTGTATCCTACTCATGAATATCCTCCCCTCTGTATCTTGCGATGGCGGCACAGTCCTTGTCGCCCCTTCCTGAAATGTTGATCACCATGATCTGATCCTTTGGCATCTGAGGCGCAAGCTTTCTGGCATATGCCACTGCGTGGGCGCTCTCAACAGCCGGAATGATGCCTTCTGTCCTCGCCAGATATTCAAACGCGTCCACCGCCTCGTCGTCCGTCACGGCCACATATTCCGCCCTGCCGCTGTCATACAGAGCCGCGTGCTCCGGTCCGATCCCCGGATAGTCCAGCCCTGCGGAGATAGAATATACCGGTGCGATCTGCCCGAACTCGTCCTGACAGAAATAAGATTTCATGCCATGGAAGATCCCCGGTTTCCCGGTTGCGATGGTGGCTGCCGTCTCCGCCGTGCTGACACCTCTTCCAGCCGCCTCGCATCCGATCAGCCGCACGCTCTCATCGTCAATAAAATGATAGAACGCCCCGATGGCATTGGAGCCGCCGCCCACGCAGGCGAGAACCGCATCCGGAAGCCTTCCCTCTTTTTCCATCATCTGCTCTTTGATTTCTCTTGAAATGACCGCCTGAAAGTCCCTCACGATCTCCGGAAACGGATGAGGTCCCATACAGGAGCCCAGCACGTAGTGGGTATCCTCGATCCTTCTGGTCCACTCTCTCATCGTCTCAGACACAGCGTCTTTTAAGGTTGCCGTTCCTGACGTGACCGCATGGACCTGCGCTCCGAGAAGGCGCATCCGGTAGACATTGAGCGCCTGCCGTTTCGTATCCTCTTCACCCATGAATACCTCACAGTCCATGCCCATGAGAGCCGCTGCGGTAGCCGTTGCAACACCGTGCTGCCCCGCTCCCGTCTCCGCGATCACTCTCGTCTTTCCCATCTTCTTCGCAAGGAGCACCTGCCCCAGTACATTGTTGATCTTGTGCGCGCCGGTATGGTTCAGATCCTCACGCTTCAGATAGATTTTCGCGCCGCCCAGATCTTCGGTCATCCGGCCCGCATAGTATAACCGGGACGGTCTGCCCGCGTATTCATTGAGAAGCTGCGTCAGCTCCTCGTTGAACTGTTTATCATTTTTATAATAGTTATATGCTTCCTCTAATTCATTCACCGCATTCATGAGCGTCTCCGGTATATACTGCCCGCCGTGAATGCCGTATCTTCCTTTCTTCATATCGCAATACTCCTCACCGCAGCCACTGCTGCCAATATTTTTTCCCTGTCTTTCCTGCCGTCTGTTTCCACCGAACTGCTCAGATCCACGCCATAAGGACGGTACTTTCTGACCGCTTCCGGGATATTTCCGGCGTCCAGCCCGCCCGCCAGAATGTACGGTCTTTTTTTCCAATGCCGGAGCAGCTCCCAGTCAAAGGACGCGCCGGTTCCGCCTTTTCCGTGATCCAGGAGCACCAGATCAGCACTGCTCTTTTCCGCCTCCTCAAGATCAGAGAGATTTTGTATCGAAAATGCCTTAATTAACGGTTTATCCGTCATATCCCTCAGCCGGACGATATAAGTTTCATCCTCGCTTCCGTGAAGCTGCGCCGCATCGATAAGACCGTCATTTAAAAGCTCCGCGATCAGCTCCGGCACTGCGTTTACAAAGACGCCCACCGGACAGATCTGCTCCGATAACCGTTTTCTCAGGCTGATAAGCTGTGCTGCCGTGACATTTCTCCTGCTCGACGGCACTCCGGTGACAAATCCGCAGTAATCCGGCTGCGCCTCGTTGACATAGTCGATGTCATCCATGCGACTCAATCCGCAGATCTTAATTCTTGTTCTTCCGTCCCTCTTATCTGACTGCCAATCCGGCTGCCCGCCCGGCTGTTTGCACGGCTTTCCGGTCGGATGTCCGTCTGTCCTTCCTGTCATCTTCCCACATCCTCCTGCATGAGGGCTCTGAGCGCCGCCTGCCGGTCAGGGGCGCGCATGAGCATCTCCCCGATCA
Organism: uncultured Mediterraneibacter sp.; assembly: GCA_964548625.1. Taxonomy (GTDB): domain Bacteria; phylum Bacillota; class Clostridia; order Lachnospirales; family Lachnospiraceae; genus Mediterraneibacter. Next base: position 8,588 of record CAZJRY010000076.1, on the reverse strand, counting down.
GCACCGCGTCCGTACCGTTTTCATAGAGCGCTTTCATATCCTCCGGCCCTCGGATGCCGCTCTCTGAGACGAACACCGTATCCTCTCCCGCAAGCCGTCTCAGCTTTTCGCTGTGACTGATATCCACAGAAAAATCTTTCAGGTTCCTGTTATTCACTCCAATGATCCGGGCGCCGGCCTGTTTTGCCCGCTCGATCTCGTCCGCGTCATGGGCTTCCACAAGAGCGGACATATGAAGTTCTTC
>CAZJRY010000076.1:7102-8244 GCA_964548625.1 uncultured Mediterraneibacter sp. | reverse complement strand
TTCTTCCCGGAGCACAGACTCCGCCATCCGCCTCATCTCTGCCGGCGGGATCCGTTTTTCCTGTTCCCGGATCCGCTCTCTCGTTCTCTCCGTGATCGTCTCTAATATATTCATTTCCTGCTCTCCTTAACAAATGTATCAGTTCAGCCAGCGCCATTCGCAAAACCGCACTACGTGCTTATTGCGGCTGCTGCCGTTGTTTTGCTCATATACTGGCGTCAGATGGCTGAACTGTTGCCAATAAATTCCTCCAGCTTCTTCATTGCAAACCCGTCGTCAATGAGCTGTTCCGCTTTTCGCACGCCCTCTTCGATCGACGCGGCTTTTCCCGCGATGTAAATTGCGGCTCCCGCATTCAGGCATACGGCGCAGCGCTTTGCTCCCCGCTCTTTCCCTGAGAGAATGTCTCTCGTGATCTGCGCGTTTTCCTCCGGCGTTCCTCCTGTGAGCTCTGATTTTCCGCACCGTGTATACCCGAACTGCTCCGGTGTGATCTCATAGGACTGGAACCATCCGTCCTTTATCTCGCAGACCGATGTGGGCGCGCTCATGGAAATCTCATCAAGTTTATCCTGTCCGTAGACGACCATGCCGCGGACAACGCCCAGCTTTGCCATAACCTGTGCCAGCGGCTCTACCAGTTCCTGTTCGTAAACTCCCATCAGCTCCATGTTTGCTCCCGCCGGGTTGGACAGCGGTCCCAAAATGTTGAATACTGTCCGGATCCCCAGCTCTTTCCGGATCGGCGCCACATATTTCATGGCAATGTGGTAGTTCTGCGCAAACAGGAAACAGATGTTGATCTTCTTCAGAAGTTCGGCGCTCTTTTCCGGCGGAAGATCGATCTTCACGCCCAGCGCCTCCAGTACGTCCGCTGCCCCTGACTTAGACGACGCCGCCCGGTTGCCGTGCTTTGCCACCGGAACGCCCGCCGCCGCGATGACCACAGACGCTGTAGTGGAAATATTAAAAGAATTGGCTCCGTCCCCGCCTGTTCCTACGATCTCCAGCACATCCATGTTGTGGAGCAGTTTGACACAATGGGAACGCATCCCCGCCGCGGACGCCGTGATCTCGTCGATTGTTTCTCCTTTCATGGACAGTGCGGTAAGATAAGCGGATTTCTGTACATCCGTCGCCTT
>CAZJRY010000076.1:5147-7002 GCA_964548625.1 uncultured Mediterraneibacter sp. | reverse complement strand
TGAGTGACCGTCGCTCCGAATGCCTCCGCGATCGCCTGATGCCCGAGACACACGCCCAATATCGGCATTCTGCCCTCCAGCCGCCGGATCAGTTCAACGCAAACGCCTGCGTCTGAAGGTTTCCCCGGTCCGGGAGAAATGACGATGGCGTCCGGCTTCATCGCGAGCGCCTCCTCCGGTGTGATCCTGTCATTTCTCACCAGTCTTACGTCCGGATCTTCCACCGCGAGGAACTGATACAGATTATATACAAAACTGTCGTAATTATCGATCAAAAGTATCATGCCAGTCCTCCTTCCGCCATATGCAGCGCCTTGATCACTGCGCCGGCCTTGTTCCTGCACTCGTCAAATTCATTCTCCGGAACGCTGTCCGCCACGATCCCGGCTCCGGACTGTACACAGACACGTCCGTTTTTCTTATAAGCCAGCCTGATCGAAATGCAGGTGTCGATATTTCCCGTAAAATCCAGATATCCGACCGCCCCGCCGTAGATTCCTCTCTTGCTCTGTTCCAGCTCCGCGATGATCTCGCAGGCCCGGATCTTCGGCGCCCCGGAGAGAGTACCTGCAGGAAGGATCGCGTCGATGACGTCTGCACCGTCCTTATCCGACCTGATCTCTCCCGAGACAGTGGAACCGATATGCATCACATGGGAAAACCTCTGGATCTCCATGTATTTTTCTACGCGTACGGTTCCCGGCTTACTGATCTTCCCGATATCATTTCTTCCGAGGTCTACCAGCATATTATGCTCCGCCAGCTCTTTCCCGTCGCTTAGAAGTTCTTTTTCCAGCCGCCGGTCTTCCTCCTCAGTCTTTCCCCTTGGTCTTGTGCCCGCGAGGGGGAATGTATAAAGACGGCCGTTCTCCAGTCTTGCCAGCGTCTCGGGAGACGCCCCCGCCACCTCGATGTCGTCACTGGAGAAGTAGAACATATAGGGCGACGGATTTGTTGTCCTTAAGACACGGTACGTATCAAACAAGCTTCCTTTTGCCTTTGCCGTCATGGGATTGGAGAGCACCACCTGAAAAATATCTCCGTCCCGGATATATTCTTTCGCTTTCTCCACCATTTTGCAGTATGTCTCCCGATCCGCCTCCTGCTTCGGCTCTTCCGGTTCCAGCGGCCGGAAATCCGCTTTTGTCCCGCTTTTTATGAGACGCTCCATATCATCCAGTTCCATTAATGCTTCTCTATAATTCTGTTCCAAATCCCCTGCAAGACTGACGCCGGTTATAAGGTTCAGCTTCTGCCTGTAATTATCAAACACGATCACTTTGTCAAAGAGCATCAGATCCATATCCCGGAATTCCTGTCCGTTTTTCCCGTCCTGTTTCCGGTTTAACACGTTTTTCAGCGACGGTTCCGCATATTTTATATAATCGTAGGAAAAGTATCCCACAAGACCTCCGGTAAACGGCGGCATCTCCTCCATCACCGGACTTCTGTAATCTTCCAGTATCTTCCGGAGCACTTCGCCCGGATGATCCGTATCAAACTCCTGCCGGTTTTTCTCTTCTTCCTCACCGCCCTCCGTGATGGTCACATGGCCGTCCGTGCAGGTGATCTCCATGGTAGGCGCGTATCCCAGAAAAGAATATCTTCCCCAGCGCTGCTTATCCTCCGCGCTTTCCAGCAGATAACAGTGCCGGCTCGCCGCCCGGAGTGTCCGCATGACTTCCACAGGGGTAAATGCGTCTGCATACAGCTCCCTGCTCACGGGGACTCTTTTATACTTCCCGGCATCTGCATAGGCTCGTAATGTTTCAGGCATATTTTTCATCTGGTCTCCTCCTTTTGACTGTGCGTTTTTTATGACTGGATTGCTGCTGTTTTGCTCATTGGCAGGCGC
>CAZJRY010000076.1:1488-5047 GCA_964548625.1 uncultured Mediterraneibacter sp. | reverse complement strand
AAAAAAGTCCCCGACAGAATATAATTATTCTGTCAAGGACGGTAAATTCATCAAATATAATTTCCGCGGTGCCACCTTGATTCACGGTTTCCCCGTGCGCTCTGCGAGATACCAGCATATCCCCGGCAACTGACGTATGCCCTCACGTCGCAGAATACTCAGGATCATCTCCCTTTGACTGCGCCCTCCGCGGTCCATTTGGCAAACTGCATCTCGACCCGGCTCTCACCCTCCCGGACTCTCTGTGCGCGCATGAATACTTTGATCTCCGCATCATCGGTTTCACAATATTTAGCTTTCTGTATAGTATCACTGATCCGTGAACTCTGTCAAGAGTTTTCTCATAAGCAGTCTTGGCACGTAGTGCGGGACTGGAGCGCGTCAGCGCGACGAGTGCGCATGCGGGCGGCGGTCAGGTGTGTACAGTAACTCCTTCTGGAAAATCATACCCGCATGTTACTTCCCGCAGCATCTCTTATATTTTTTCCCGGAACCGCAGGGACAGGGATCGTTGCGCCCGATTTTCGGATTCTGGCGGATATAAGGCTTCCGGCTGACCGGCGGCGCATAGGGATAGCCGCCGGAGAACAGGCTGTCTGCCAGCTCCTGATACTCTGTTTTCTCTTCGGGTTCCTGATACTGGAGCAGGAATCGCGCCCCTCTTTTTCCCCGCGGCGAGCTCTTCTTCAGTCTGTTGATCAGGCCTTCTGCTTTTTGCATCTCGTTTCTCATCGTACATGTGTCGGCTAAAAGGAACAGAAATTCTTCAGAAGCAATTCTCTCATTCTCTTCACGGCTCCACAGATCGTCCAGCCCGTCCGCGCCGTGATTCCTGACCATGTACATCAGTTCCTGAAGCTCAGCCGGGAATTCCCACATATGCCTTTCCTTTGTATTTTTTACGGCTTCAGGAAGCGAAGCCATCTGAATTTCCCACGGCGAAATCTTTTTCAGGGCGGCATACTCCTCCCTGCTCCTGCCTTTGAGCATAGGAAGCTCCATCGTAAGCATGGCTCCCGCAAGATTTTCCCATATCGAACCTGTGACTGCAATCACTTCCTCGTCGTAATAGGGCAGAATACATTCTTCAAATATTTCTGTCAGCGTATCCCCGTTCTGTATCGACTCTATGATATCTGTCATGATCTCCTGCAGCACAGGTTCCGGCATCTGCAGAGCGATCAGCAGCGCCTGATAAAGATAACTGACATGCTCATGTTCGCCCATGATGTCTTCCGCTTTTCTTTTCAGTTCTTTTTCTGTCCGGTTTCTGTACTCCAGATCATCTGCATATTTCATCTGATCTTTCAGGATCTTCCCACCATCAGCCGAAGTAACAGCCGCATAAGCAACATTATCCGGCGTATACATCGTCTGAATGTTATTATTGAATCTGGCGTGCCAATAGACAAACCTGAGGAAATCCGTGCGGGAAACGGTTTCTTTATAAACACGGCAGAACATATCATACAGAGCGTCCATTTCGATCATTCCGTACACAACAATGATATTTCTTAGTTTATCGGATATTCTTTTAATCCATCTGCAGACCGGACCGATATCTTTCAGTGACTTGAGAATTTCCTCCAGATCCGACGCGAAGCTGACCGTTACTGTTCGCCGGTCATCCTCTCCGGTAAACGCTGCGTCCATCAGCCCCAGAGCGATCGCCTTGACAGGCATATCCTCCAGTCTGTTATCGCTTTTGAATTCTCCCGGCTTCCGACTGCTCCATCTTCGAAATTCCCTATATTCGTCCGCATAGAACACATACAGGAGATATTCCGGATGCTGTTTGAATATCAGAGCAATCCGGCGGATCATATCCTTTTTGTCTCCGCGGCCAACGTCCGGAATCTGAAGATATTTGCAATAGTCTCTGGCTTCTTTCACTGAAAGATCGTTCAGAAGTTCTTCATTCGTCTTTTTCCCCTGTTCAATGACCAGAGTTACGTTCTGCCAGTCTTCCGCATACTTCTTCCACTCTTCTGCTTTGCTTTCTATACCGGAGATATTTTCCTGCTGTATCTCAGTCTGAACATAATCCCAGGTATCCCGGAAAAAATCGGTCAGCCTCCTCATCATCTCTAAAGTAGATTCGGGAATCTCCAGCTTTTCGCCTGTTTTCTCCGGGAAACTCAACTTTGACAGACGGCTGTTTATCATCTCCGGATCTACGGGGATCCGGTCTGCATCCTCTGCTCTAAAGACGCCGCCGCAGTCCTCTGAGAAACCGTCTCCCTTTGCTTTCACAAGCACGGTCTTCCGCCCGTGATAGTCCTCGTCTGTTTTCTCGTAAATGATTTTGTGCTGCCAGTCATCGCCAAAATCGTATGTATATCTCACCCATTTACAGGAATCCCAGAAACGATCTACAAGAATGTTTTCTTCATCATAATCATAATATTCATCTCCCGCCATGCTGTTCCCTATCGTCACTCTCCGGGAAGGCGTGACAAAATCATGGAGATGGTCTCCTTCCCATCCGAACGCCGTCTGTATGATTTCGTGCAGATCCGCAAATGTGATCCTGTCCGGCGTCATCACACGTCTCCAAACCGGCGGATGCGTGTTTTCCAGAAGAATCTTCAGTATATATCCGGCCATAATTTCAATCCTCGTCCTTTCTTTCCTTTGCTTATATACCCTGATTATAGGACAGCGCATATCTATTGTCCATATTTTCCCTCCAGACGGATGGAAATTTCTTCCATCCACTGTTCTGTCTGTCCGTCTTCCGTGCTGTTCATATATACCGGGCCGTCCTCCGTCCGGATCTCAAGTACCGGTGTGCAGTCCCTCCACAGGATCATGATGCAGCTCCCGGTCTCTTTTCCCCTGAATTTTCCAACCATCTGCCTGTCATCGCTGAACCCGCTCACTTTCCTGTACTCATCCTCAGGAAGAGCATCCAGCAGATTCACCTCTGTGATCTCGTCATAATCCAGTTCCGTATCGTAATATCCCGAAGTAATCCGGATACACTCACCGCCAAGCTCCACCTGCAGCGGCGTAAACTCTATATATACCATTATGACACACATAGCCACAAGACAGACCGCGGTCACGATCAGTCCGGCAGCCATGCAGATTTTTCCGGCCGGGCGCGCCATATTGGTCGTATAGTTCCATGAACATACCCAGTCCTGTACCAGCAGCCGTCTGTCATTTGGGTTGCTGTACCAGCCGTTCTTCCAGTATATGTCGTCATCAATATAGACCGGTTCTCTGTTCTTCTCCAGCAGCTTCTTCTTTCTGGCGGACATATAGAAAAACCCCGCCAGAAGAAAAACCGCCGGCAGAGACTGCAGCGCGATATATATGGCGTAAGGTATCGTTCCGATCCACATATCCGGGGCCATGTAAGACGCCAGAAACAAAAAGGACACCGCATTGCTCAGACCGGAACCTGTCATAGCCCGCGTCCATGTATTTTTCGCCATCCTGTTGATCTCGAAGTTCAGTTCCGAATCCTCGCTGTACACTTTATTCCTCATCCTCAGAAGGACCACATGAAGCGCGGCAAATGTCGCACATACAAGCAGTCCGTATATGAAAA
>CAZJRY010000076.1:0-1388 GCA_964548625.1 uncultured Mediterraneibacter sp. | reverse complement strand
GAAAAGCAAAAAATATCATCATAAACATTCTCATACCCCCATTTCCGCGAATGCGTCACTGCACATGCGCATAAACTCGTCCCGTCCCAAGCCTTTGAGTCTCGCCTCTGCGCTGAGGAGCTCCAGTTCATCGCCCAGCTTCTCCCTGTACCGCTCTTTCTCATACGATGATCCCGGTCTGTCCGTCCCGCATACTACCGCGCCTTTTCTCCGGTCTGTCCCGATAAATCCCTCAGATTTCAAAAGCTGGTAAGCCTTGCTCACGGTCATTGTATTCACTCCCAGATCCGCCGCCAGTTGTCTGACGGTAGGCAGATTCTCCCCATAAGCGATCTCTCCCTTTCCGATTCCTTTTACGATTTCATTTCTGATCTGCATATAGATCGGTACGCCGGACGCCATATCAACCTTCAGTATCATGCGACCTCTCCTTTCCTGTTTTCCAGCCGGCACATGTCCGTTGGAAATTCTTTTTTGTATTATACACCTTAATACAAATAATGCATACATATATTTATAAAATCGTGCATTTTTTCACATAGTATGCTATCATGATTGTTATCGAATATATACAAAGGAGTTTTGTTTTATGAAAATGAATGAACTGAAGCTTGTCTATTTCAGTCCGACAGGCGCGACAAGAAAAACAGTCATGGAAGCTGCCCGCAATATTAACCTGAAATCTGTATCTTTCGATTTTTCCGTCTACAAAGAAAAGAAACCGGTACTGAAATTCGCACATAATGATTTCGCCATCTTTGCAATCCCGGTATATTACGGACGCGTGCCCGCTCTTTTCATGGAATACCTTCAGAATATCTCCGGCGACAACACCCCTGCCGCCCTGATCGCTACATACGGATGCCGCGAATACGAAGACGCCCTTCTGGAACTGAAAACAGAAGTAGAGAACCGCGGTTTTAAAGTCGTCGGCGCCGCAGCATTTCCGGCAGAGCACTCCATCGTACCGGCGATCGGCGCAAGGAGACCGAATAAAACAGATCTGAAGACCATCGCCGAATTCGGCGTAGAACTCAACCGCAGGATCAGAAAGGAAGAATCCTTCGACCACATCAACATTCAGGTGCCCGGCAGCACACCTTACAGAAAATACGGAAAAAATGCTCTTTTCCCGAAAGCTGATTCCAGTATGTGCACACTCTGCGGCGCCTGCGCCAAAGTCTGTCCGGCGGGAGCGATCCCGATAAAAGAGCCGAAAAAGACAGATACAAAGAAATGCATCGGCTGCATGAAGTGCGTCCGCGTCTGTAAACAGAACGCGAGAAGCGTCAACTCACTGAAAATGAAAGTGGCGGAAGGAAAACTGAAGAAAGTCTGTCAGAGCGATAAGAAAGCGGAGATTTTTCTGTAAATCAGTTCGTGTTTAT
>CAZJRY010000075.1:0-11384 GCA_964548625.1 uncultured Mediterraneibacter sp. | reverse complement strand
GCAACGGATTCGTATCATACAGCAATTGGAGAAATTGACTGTTTTCAACCATCTCAAAGCACGCCATTCCGACTTCTGTCATATACGCCAGCGTCATAATAAGAAAGCCAATCCATACGATCACGACTGCCAGCAACACTCCGAGCACAGCTCCCGCAATATGGTTCACCAACCCGAGCACCGGGAGTTCCCCGATTATATTCACGGCAAACATCAGTGCCTTGACAATGATGATCGCCAGAAGAAATGTAATCAGGAAAGACAGAAGCTTTAATATCAGTTTTGATATATACGCGGCCACATATTGGGGGAAACTGCTTACCCCGAGTTCACTGTATATCGCGCTGTTATTGTTTTCTATCAGCTGATCCTTCAGGAACTGCGGTAAAATTGCATTTTCTATTTCCTCGATCTGTATATCCTGCGGAATTTCTCCGATCAGATCCAGAATATCATCCACAGTAATCCCCAGTTGATCCCAGTCAAGGCTGCCAAGATTTTCAAGCTGCTCTGATGAGAGGTCAGCGAAGGGCGTACCGCTAAGATCCATCTCCGAAAGCTCTTCCTCCGTAATTTCGATTTCCGGTATGAACGCTTCTACGATCTCTGATTCAATATAATCGTCCACCGGCGTATATTTTTCCAGCGCATCAGCCACATAAGGCGACAGAAACATCACAAGGACAAGTGTCAGAATGGTCGAAAGAAGAGAAAGTCCCAGTTTCAAAAAGCCTCTGATATAGCCAGCCGCAATACAAATGATAAATATTATTGCAACAATGACCAAAAGCCAGTTATTCATAATCACTCCTACCTCGTTAGATAAATCACACGCAATTCATCGACGCTCATCACATAGTATCTGTTTACTCCGAAAGCCCTGAACATCTCCTGCGCATCCACATCCAGGTCTCCCTCGAATTTAATAATTCCCGTTACCGTGACAATACAGCATTTACTGTCGTCAAACATGATGATCTCATCACCGTCTATTTTAATGTTGTCATACTTTCCGGAAATATCCCTGTTGATCATCTGTTCGCCGATGCGGTTATAAAGTCTCAGTTCATATCCGGATTTTTCACTATTTAATAATATCAGCCCTATATAATCATCGGAATGGAATACACTCTGTATCTCCTGATCCAGAGTAATCTCTTTCTCCACTTCAGGCGCATCTGTTCCTTTGTAGAAAATCAATGAACTGTCTCCTACTACTACCGATCGTTCTCCGTCCATGAAGAAGATGTCTCCCGTGATCGTATCATCATAATCCTCCGAAGATACGATATTATCCGTATTGCTCTTTCCCGCCTCGCTGAAATTATAATACACGACTCTGGACTTTACCGCGGTTCCCTCAAAAAAGAGATAAGCTACCGCCAATGTATTGCCGTCGTCCGACATTTCCATAGCTGTCGGATAACCTGTCGTTCCCGAAGATATCTGCATCTCTGCCAGAATATTCCCTGTCGCATCATACGTCATTATTGTCGGTGCAGTTTCATTTTGAAGAAGAACGCTCACAATACCCTGAGCCGAAATCGCGATCTTTTCAATCGGAAGAGTCGTCTCAATCTCACCTTTCAGTCCTTCTTCCGAAAATACAAGAATACTGTTTCCGCCGTTATCCGCCACAGCAAACGATTCATCTTTTACTACAATGACCGGATTCTGCAGCTGGGCCGACTGTATCCACTGCTCTTCGTTCTTTTTATTGAGATAAACGACTCCGTCACGATTGTATCTCACAATACCATCTGCGAACTGCGCATAATTGCTTGTATCTGAGCTATCGCCGGAATACTGTGCTCCTGTCCTCGCATTCCCGTAAACCTGATTTTTCATCAGCAGATATGTACCGCACACAGCAAGCAAAACCAACACAACTATTACAAGTATCCTGCGCATTTTTTTATGCCGGAGCCTGCGGATTTTTTTTCTTACTTCGCTCAGATCATCCGGGGGTGTCAGTATTCGGAGATATGGCTTCTTCTTTTGCGTCATCTTAACTCCCCTTATTCCGATATTACCGGAGGCTCACCGCCTGTTACAAACGGTTTTCGCCCGCTCTGTCTGCTCATTATATCATGATTTTATGGCAATAGCAATTTTTGCCCCACATATATAAGATTTCCATCTGTAATGCCGTTCATCCTGCATATCGCATCCACATAAGTAACATCGCCGTACATTTTCCTGCTGATGATGGCGAGCGTATCTCCCTGTTCTACAATATACACTCCGTCGCTTCCGTTATCGGCGGAATCCGAAGTCTGTTCATCCGATGAAGCAGATGTGTCTTCTTCTGAAGAACTTTCCGACTGTTCCTCTGCTGTCTGACTGTCATCATTCTGGTCCTCTTCTTCCTCACTCTGATCCTCCGAAGCCTGTCCCTCATCACTCTGCTCATCCCCGTCATCTGATGTCTGTCCGTCTCCGGTCTGCTCTTCAGACGTCACAGCCGTCACAGAGCCGCTTGTTTCTCGTGTTTCTACCGTATCCGATGTATCTGCCAGCGCCTCCAGTGTACTCTGTACAGATTTCATACGATCAAAGCTATTGACCATAGTCACCCCCATAATAATCAGGACAAGAATGAGACATGCGCTCGCCACGTACATCAGGCCTCCTGCTTTCCTGCGTTTCTGGCGCTCCCCCCGCTTTCTAACCATATCACGAAAGTCCTGTGCAGCTCTGTCTTCCACAGTCTCTGAGCTGACTGCCCCATTTTTTTTTCGACTGGCGATCATATAATTCTGCATACACGGATTCTTCTCATAATACGTGTAATGCCCTCCGATCTCCATCAGGTCATTCATTTTATGCACATAATATGTTTCTTCCTTTTCCACCGGATCCTTCATAATAAATACTGTATTTTTCTTCGGAAATGATTTCTTATGAAGCTTTATGACCGAAGCGTCCGGTGTAAGCGGTACTCCGGGATGCGCCACAAACCATCCCAGCATCTCACCGTCCTCAAAGAACTGCTTGCAGTCCTCATACGCATGCTTCCATGTGTTTTCATCGATCACATATTCATTCCCCGACATCTTCAGCTCATACATCCGGATCGCTCCGTATATGTATACATAATCCTCATCATCTCCGGACTGTATGTCCCCCACAAGAAATGCCCCGACCGGCTCTTTCGTTTTCTCACTCTTTTCACTAAGCTGCGCAAAAAATGTATCAACATAATCCTCTACATATATCTTCGGGCTGTCACTCACATTCCCGATCTGCCGAACATTTTTAGGTATCTGTCTTTCCATGATCATACTCCACCTTCCTGATAAAATAATTTTTCCCGGCGTCGTAAAGAGAATAACACAGGGAAATAGCTGAATTTATCAGTTGATGTCAGATAAGTTCGACAAATTTGATCAATTCGATTAGGGACAGGCCAAAACGCGATCGGGGACGTAGTAAAATACGATTTTACTACGTCCCCGAATACAATTTAAGGACTATTTTGAAAATTCTTTTATCTTCTCATAAATACTTTCTGTATCAAGACCGTATTTTTTGATCAGTTCTACCGCCGGTCCGGACTCGCCGAATGTATCGTTGATCCCAATCTTCATCACTTTTGTCGGTGCTTTCTCGGCAAACACGTCGCACACTGCGCTTCCGAGTCCCCCGATCACGGAATGTTCCTCAACTGTAACGACTTTTCCGGTTTCTTTTGCGGCCGCTACAACAAGCTCCTCATCCAGCGGTTTGATCGTGTGGATGTTGATCACTTTCGCGTCAATACCGTCTGCCGCAAGCTTCTCAGCCGCTTCAAGACAGTTGCTTACCGGAAGGCCTGTGGCAATGATGGTAAGGTCTTTTCCATCTCTCAGGACAACGCCCTTTCCAAGCTCAAATTTGTAATCCGGTCTGTCATTGATCACCGGAACAGCCAGACGTCCGAATCTCAAGTAAACCGGACCCTGATGTTCGTAAGCTGCTTTTACAGCCTCTTTTGCTTCCACATCATCTGACGGGTTGATCACTACTATGCCCGGGATCGTGCGCATCAGGGCAATATCCTCATTACACTGATGTGTGGCGCCGTCCTCTCCGACTGAGATGCCGGCGTGTGTCGCGCCGATCTTAACATTGAGTTTCGGATATCCGATAGAATTTCTCACCTGCTCAAATGCGCGTCCTGCCGCAAACATTGCGAAAGAACTTGCAAACGGTACAAGTCCTGTCGTTGCAAGACCTGCCGCCACTCCCATCATATCGCATTCCGCTATCCCGCAGTCGATGAAACGCTCCGGAAATGCTTTCTTGAATACGCCTGTCTTTGTAGCGGCCGCAAGGTCAGCGTCCAGCACTACAACGTCTTTATGCTCTGCTCCCAGCTCTGCGAGAGCGTTTCCGTAACTTTCTCTTGTCGCGATCTTCTTTACATCCGACATAACGCTTCACCTGCCTTCTCCAAATCTTCCATAGCAATCTTATATTCTTCATCATTCGGGGCTTTACCGTGCCATCCGACCTGATTCTCCATATAAGATACTCCTTTGCCCTTGACTGTCTTTGCAATGATGGCAGTCGGCTGTCCTTTCACTGTCTTAGCTTCTTTAAATGCGGCGTCGATCTGATCGAAATCATTTCCGTCGATATTGATCACATGGAAATTAAACGCCTCAAATTTTTTATCGATCGGATACGGAGAGTTGACTTCCGTGATCGCACCGTCGATCTGGAGATTGTTATTGTCCACGATCACTACAAGATTGTCCAGTTTCCTGTAAGCCGCAAGCATGGACGCCTCCCAGACCTGACCCTCCTGGATCTCGCCGTCACCGAGCAGCGTGTATACTCTGTAGTCAGAGCCTGTCAGTTTCGCCGCGACCGCCATTCCTACTGCGGCGGAGATTCCCTGTCCGAGAGAACCGGAAGACATATCGACTCCCGGAATATGTTTCATATCCGGATGCCCCTGAAGGTAAGATCCTGTATGGCGAAGAGTCTTTAAGTCCTCTTTCGGGAAATATCCTCTCTCAGCCAGAACAGAATAAAGTCCCGGCGCCGTATGGCCCTTGGAAAGTACGAAACGGTCCCTGTCTGCTTTCTTCGGATCCTTGGGATCGATATTCATTTCTTCAAAATAGAGATAAGTAAAAATATCTGCTGCTGACAGCGATCCGCCCGGATGACCGGCTTTTGCGCTGTACACTGCCGTCACGATACCCTTGCGGACTTCATTGGCAGTCTTCATTAATTTAAGCTTGTCCATCTGTTTCTCCTTTTTCACACTTTATGTCAGCCCGGCTCGGCACCGGACGCGCCAACCGGTACCTTACTCACCGAATACGGCAATGTAATCTTCCTGAAATTTCCTGATCCCCGCATCAGTCAGAGGATGATGTGTCATCTGCTCGATCACTTTGTACGGTACTGTCGCAATGTCTGCTCCGGCAAGCGCGCAGTCTGTAATATGCATCGTGTTGCGGATGCTTGCCGCGATGATCTCTGTCTCGATCCCCGCCACATCGAAAATCTCGGAAATCTCATTGATCAGGTCAACGCCCCTTACGGAAATATCATCCAGACGGCCGAGGAACGGTGATACATATGTAGCGCCTGCCCTTGCCGCGAGAAGCGCCTGGTTTGCTGTAAAGATCAGCGTCACATTTGTCTTGATCCCCTCAGCTGAAAGAACTTTCACTGCTTTTAATCCTTCTGCTGTCATCGGGATTTTTACTACCATATTCGGGTGGATTTTCGCGATCTCGCGTCCTTCCTCGATCATGCCTTCAGCGTCTGTCGTCGTAGCTTTAACCTCACCGCTGATCGGTCCGTCTACGATCGACGCGATTTCTGCGATCACCTCCTCAAACACACGTCCCTCCTTTGCGATCAGTGACGGGTTTGTCGTAACGCCGCAGATCACGCCCATATCATTTGCTTTTCTAATGTCATCTACATTTGCTGTGTCAATAAATAATCTCATCTTCGTTCCTCCTTAAAACTGGACATTTTAATTATATCTGTTTTGATTATATAATCAAAAAAAATTCCGGTCAACTAATGAAAAAATTATTAATACAGAAAAATCACTTAATAAATCGAATTATCATGCATTTCTATTAATAATTAATAATATTTAACAATTCGAAATTTATTAAGTGACGCATTTTAAGGATTATTTTAAAATATATCTTCAGGAACCCTAATTTTTATTACTAATATTTTTCTTATTTTTATTAATTTTTTCTTTTTTCGATCGTTTTTCGGAACGCGGATAAGAAGTTGTCCCGCGTACAACAAGCTTTGGCTCATATTCTACATGATAGATACTTACCGGCTCGATCTCGGTATATTTCTGTGTGCTCGATTTCATCTTTTTCATGATAATATCGCAGGCATCCATGCCCTTATATATGACAAAATGTTCAATCGTCGTAAGGGACACTTCCTTCACCTTTGCAAACAGCGTATTATCGCAGCCCATAACAGACATATCGCCCGGCACCCTGTACTTTTCGTCATAGAGCGCATCCATGATCCCGAATGCGATCATGTCATTAAGTCCCACAATGGCAGTCAGTTCCGGATATTCTTTCAGCAGTTCTTTTGTCAGGTCATACCCGATCCTGTATTCCGAATCGATTCCCGGCACATCCTTGTCAATCTGCTCGTCAGCGGCTTTGATCACCACACCGTCTTTCAGACCCGCACTCTGAAATTCCTTTAAGAACCCCTCAACCCTCTTGGATCTCTGTTTCTGCCGCACGGTAAGAGGCGGTGCAATATAGCCCACCTTCCGGTGTCCGAGTTCAAGGAGGTGGCGCGCCATCAGCCGCCCCGGTTTGGAATTATCCAGTTCCACCGCATCTACGCTCAGCTTTTCATTCTGATTATTCACAACCACCACAGGAATCTTTTTAGAAATGTCCTCGACCTGCTCCATAAAACACTGGCTCGGATTACACATATATATGATCCCCTGAGGGTTCAGAGAAGAAATCATTTTAAGATAACGTTCTTCCAGTTTCAGGTCTCTCTGCGTATTGCAGACAAAGATGCCGAATCCCTGATCCGCAGCCCGCGACTCGATTCCCTGGAGCAGCATGACATAATACGGATTCGTGAGATTCGGACTGATGACCACGAGCATATTCTGCCTGCGCTCTTCTCTGCGCTTTTTGCGCTTCGGGAGTTCATATCCGAGCTCCTCCGCCGCTTCTTCCACTTTCCGGATCACTTCTTTGGAAAATGATACGTTATACTTTTTATTCAGCACCATCGACACCGTGGCCTGCGACACTCCGGCCCGCTTCGCCACATCCGATGAAGTTACTTTCTTCCCACTCATGAAAAACCAGTACCCCTGCAGTTTCCACTCTTTATTTACAATTCCGTCCTGCCCTCAAGCGCTCTCAGAAGCGTAACCTCATCGATATACTCAAGGTCTCCGCCCACCGGTACTCCGCTGGCGATCCTGCTCACTTTGATCCCTGCCGGTTTGATGAGCTTGCTCATATACATAGCTGTAGTCTCGCCCTCAAGACTGGAGTTTGTCGCGATAATCACCTCATCCACATCTCCCTGAAGACGCTCCATCAGCTCTTTCAGTTTGATGTCTCCGGGGCCGATTCCCAGCATCGGGGAAATTGCGCCGTGGAGCACATGGTAGACGCCGTTGTATTTGCCCGTCTTCTCATATGCCGCCAGATCCCGCGGTGTCTCCACGACCATGATAGTCTTCTTATCTCTGTCGGGATTACTGCAGATCGGACATATCTCCCGGTCTGTAAGCGTGCAGCACACCTTGCAGTATCTGACATTCTTTCTGGCGTCCACGATCGTCTTCGCGAGTTCTTCCACCTGATCCACAGGCATATTGATCACATGAAACGCCAGTCTCTGTGCCGACTTGTTCCCGATCCCGGGCAGACGGGAAAACTCTTCGATCAGCCGGCTGATCTGATTACTGTAATAATCCATCCCTAGAACATCCCCGGGACGCCGCCGAGTCCGCCTGTCAGCTTAGACATCGCAGCTCCGCTTTCTTCCTCTACTTTGCGCAGCGCCTCGTTTGCCGCCGCCACGATCAGATCCTCGAGCATCTCGATATCATCCGGATCAACTACTTCTTCTGCAAGTTTTACTTTCAGAACCTCGCGCTTTCCGGATACGGTCACTTCCACTGCGCCGCCGCCCGCTGTCGCCGTAAATTCTTTTGCCTCAAGCTCTTTCTGCTGTTCCTCCATCTGACGCTGCATGCGCTGCGCCTGTTTCATAAGGTTTGCCATATTTCCCGGCATTCCGCCGCCCGGGAATCCTCCGCGTTTCGCCATTGTTAATCCTCCACTGTTATCTCCATATTGATCTTCTGTTCTATATCTATAAATGTATCTTCAAAATGACGCCCTTCCTCTACATGCCGGACTTCCACTTTGACTTTCTTTCCGATCCGCTCTTCGATCAGATCCTCCAGCTCCTGCACATGATCCTCTCGTCCGACCACACTTGCAGCCAGAGCATCGGGAAGTACGATCAGCAGACGATTGTCTCCGCCAAGGCTTAAGCGGGCTTTCTTCAGATACCCCCGCACCATGCCGGACGCCTCGCCCGCGATGGAGCGGAAGTTCTTCACCACTTCCTGCACATCCTCAGGAATCGCATTAGGAAGTTCTCTCCGAACCCCTTCGCTGCCTGCTGCCCCGGAACCGTTTCCACCGGCTCCTCCGTATGCGCCATCCTGATATCCTGCACCAGATCCATATCCTCCCTGTGCCTGCAGCATGGCAGCAGCATCGATTCCCTTTTCCACTTTCTCTTCTACTGCACGAATGCGGTCCAGCAGGGAATCCTGTGTGCTCTCCATGGCAGGTGTACACAATTTGATCAACGCGACTTCAAGCATAACTCGCTTCTGCGTCGCATATTTGAGCCGGTTGGAAAGTTCGGACAAAATACGGATATACCGGAACAGCATGTCCGGCTCGATCATCTGCGCCTCTTCTCTGAGCTGCGCCATATTTTCCGTTGATACATCCAGAACATCCTCTATATTATCAGAAGTTTTTACCAGAAGCAAGTTCCGCAGATACCATGTAAAGTCTGCCGCGAGCTGGGTAAGTTCCCTTCCCTGCATGACCAGTTCGTCCACTATATCCAGCACCTGCGCCACGTCCCTGGCGATCACTTTGCGCAGCAGCCTGCTGAACACATCCGTATCCGCCGCGCCGAGTACTTCCAGCACATTGTCGTATGTGAGCCTCTGTCCCATATAAAACGCAATACACTGATCCAGAAGGCTCAGCGCGTCACGCATGGAACCGTCGGCCGCCTTCGCGATATACCGGAGCGCCTTATCCTCCACATCCACATGTTCCGTGTCCATCAGCTCTTTCATACGGTCTGTGATCGTTTCAATACTGATACGTCTGAAATCATAGTGCTGACAGCGTGACAGAATCGTGATCGGAATCTTGTGAACCTCTGTTGTCGCCAGAATAAAGATCACATACTCCGGCGGTTCCTCCAGTGTCTTCAGCAGTGCATTAAATGCTCCTATTGACAGCATATGCACCTCATCGATGATATAGACCTTATACCTTCCCTCTGTGGGACGGTACGCCACCTCTTCACGGATTTCCCTGATATTGTCAACACCGTTGTTAGAGGCTGCGTCGATCTCGATCACATTCATGGACGTGCCCGCGGCAATAGATCTGCACATCTCACATTTCCCGCAGGGACTCCCGTTCACCGGATGCCCGCAGTTCACTGCTTTCGCAAATATCTTCGCCACAGTTGTCTTTCCGGTTCCTCTTGTTCCGCAGAACAGGTATGCATGTCCGATACGGTCTGCCCTGATCTGGTTCTGCAATGTTGTAATAATATGATCCTGCCCTTTTACATCCCCGAATTCAGTCGGGCGGAACTTTCGGTAAAGCGCCGTATATGACATGGATTACACCTCATCACCGAAACTGATGCCGATCATTCTTGCCTCTTTGATCAGGCTGCATTTCGGATTTACTGTCTTTAATCTGCCCGCCACTTCAGAGAGCGGTACCTTCGTTGTCTCGCCATTCTTCATTGCAATCATGTATCCGTATTTTTCTTCCAGGATCAGCTCTGCTGCTTTTGCCCCGACTCTTGTCGCAAATACTCTGTCGTAAGGACACGGGGATCCGCCTCTCTGTGTATGTCCCGGAACCGTGATGCGTACTTCCTTTTCTGTCTCTTTCCGGATCTGTTCTGCCAGTTCATAAGCGATGGACGGATATTTTCTCTTCGCAATCTTCTCTTTATACTCTTTCTTGGACAGTTTCGCGTCTTTTCTGGAGATCGCGCCCTCAGCCACTGCAAGGATCGTAAACGGCTTGCCGGCTCTGCTGCGTCCGTCGATCACTTTCTTTATCGCTTTTATATCATACGGAATCTCCGGGAGCAGGATAATGTCAGCGCCGCCCGCGATGCCTGCATGCAGGGTGACATGTCCCACTTTGTGTCCCATGACTTCGATAATGAACACACGGCTGTGGGATGTCGCCGTTGTATGGATCCTGTCGATCGTATCCGTAGCGATATCTACGGCGCTCTGGAAACCGAATGTCATATCTGTTCCCCAAAGATCATTATCAATAGTCTTCGGCAGCGTAATAATGTTCAGGCCTTCTTCTCTGAGCATATTCGCGGTCTTGTGCGTTCCGTTTCCTCCGAGGATGACAAGGCAGTTCAAATTCAGCTTATGATATGTATGTTTCATAGCCTCTACCTTGTCAAGACCGTCTTTGTCCGGCACTCTCATCAGTTTGAACGGCTGTCTGGATGTTCCCAGGATCGTGCCGCCCCGCGTCAGGATCCCCGAGAAATCTTTAGACGTGAGCATGCTGAAATCCGCATAGATCAGGCCCTTATATCCGTCTTTGAAACCGTAGATCTCCACATCGTCTCTCTTGGAACAGACGCCTTTTACAACGCCTCTCATGGCTGCATTGAGCGCCTGGCAGTCACCTCCGCTTGTCAACATACCGATACGTAACATATTGTATTTCCTCCTTTATCCTGCCGCCGCCCGATCCCGCGTATCTATGAATCTCCCCGTGGCCATAAATATTCCCGGATACAAACAGAATAAGCAGCCGGCTTTTCCGACTGCTTATTATTATACCCTATTTACGATTTTCATTCAACAACGGGGAAAATCTAAATATTTTTCCGTCACATCGGCATTTTTCTTCTGCCGTACACCGACTCCGCCGCAAAATCCTACAGTCTCTTCAGAAGAGCTTCTCTCTGCTCTTCATATCCCGGTTTTCCGAGCAGCGCGAACATATTCTTCTTGTAGCTCTCAACACCCGGCTGATTGAACGGATTAACGCCGAGTAAATATCCGCTCACGCCGCATGCGAACTCAAAGA
>CAZJRY010000074.1:0-11450 GCA_964548625.1 uncultured Mediterraneibacter sp. | reverse complement strand
ATACTCAGGCACAGTCCTTCTAATCCGTATTCTCCGTTAAGAGAAACCGATATCGGCGCCACTGTATGGCTGTCCCTGACGATCGCCTCCGCGATCCTTGCCGCCGCCATTCCGATCCCGTAGTACGTAGCCCCTTTTCTCTCAATGATCTCGTATGCACTGTCGCGGACTGCATGGTAGATCTCGTCCATCTCGTCAGAAAAATCATTGTAACCACGCATTTTGGCAAAATCTTTGATACCGATACCGTAAACATTCGCGCAGCTCCATACAGCAAGCTCGCTGTCTCCATGTTCCCCTGCGATGAAAGCATGCACGTTCCTGCTGTCCACGTCAAGCTTTTCGCTGATCAGGTATTTCAGCCTTGCCGTGTCAAGCACGGTGCCGGAACCGATCACCCGCTCTTTTGGAAAACCGGATTCCTTCAGGGCAACCTGCGTCAGGATATCTACCGGATTTGACACGATCATCAGAATTCCTTCGCAGTTTACCCGTTTGATCTCGCTGATGATCGATTTCATGATCTTTGAATTCTTCTGAACAAGGTCTAATCTTGTCTCTCCCGGCTTCTGATTCGCTCCTGCCGTGATGATCACGACTGCCGCATCCGATATATCTTCATAGCTGCCCGGAATAATATCCATAGCGTGGGCAAACGGAAGTCCGTGGCTGATATCCATTGCCTCCCCCTCTTCTTTAGCCTGCACCGCATCTATGAGTACCAGCTCTGAAAATGTTCCTTTCTGCATCAGAGTATATGCGATCGTCGATCCCACAAATCCACAACCTATTACTGCTGCTTTCTGTATATTTACCATCCTATTGACCTCCTTTAATTATCAGGTTATAACTTCCCGTTTTTATTTCCTAGCATTTTGCTAGGGTTTATTTACAAGCTTATTATATTATAATTTCCGGAAAAATCAATAGGTTGTATGGTATTTTTTTCTATTTCTCGTAAAGGAATCTCTCCGGCAGTGCTATATGGAATCCTTTTTCCAGCTTTCTGAAGTTTTCCGGGCTGATCGTCTGTCTCTTCTGTGGAACCATGGAAAGAACTTTGATCAGTATTTCTGCGGATTTCTCAATTGTATGCATCAATCCGAATGTAAGATCAAATGTCTCTCCCGAGCAGAACATCCCGTGATGAGCCCAGATGACCGCATTATATTGCTCCATCATTTTACTTGTAGCCACGGCGATCTCCCGTCCGCCCGGAACCATCCAGCCGATCACGCCGACCCCCTCCGGAAATACAACCGGGCACTCTGTAGCCATTTCCCAGAGTTCTCTTGTAAACACTTCATCCTCCAGCGGAAGAACAAACGTAAGCGCGATCGTATTTGTAGTATGAGCATGATAGATCACTCTGTGCTTTCCGTCTGTAAGTTTTTTCTTGACCTCGTGATTCATAAGATGAGTCGGCAATTCGCTGGTCGGGTTTCCTCCCTCTACCAGTCCCCAACGGATACGATAGCCGGAACCTGCTTCATCGATTTCAATGATTGCAAGACAGGCCTCCGGATCCACAATAATATTTCTGAAATACTTACCTGTTCCCGTCACAAGGAAAAATTCTCCTGCCAGTCCCGGCACATCTGTTCCGATTGGCTGCCACGGAGTATCGCGGTACATCCTTCCCCGTATTGCATCCACCTCGCCTTTTTTCAATCTGTAGGAGAGATTTCCTCCATTTCTCTCATGCCATCCCTGTTTATAGCCGTCATCGGCCATTTTTATAAAATCCTGCATAAATTTTGATTCTAATACTTTCATCTTAATTCCTCCATTCCCAATAAACCAAAACCGGTTTTTTTAAATCCATGTTGTTTTATGTGGTTTGTTATTGCCTTTTATGTGGTTTTGGTTGTTTTTATTGTATCACTATCTTTCGGAAAAGCAATAGATTTTTTTATTTTTGTAAATAATCAACAGACTTTTATTACTTTTCATACATAACTGAACAGGTTTTACTAAAACTATTCTTCTTCCCACAATATTCTATTTATATATCGGGAAAAATGTGATTTCGTTACAGAAAAATTTGAAAATTTTTGAAGTATGTTAGACAAAGTTAGAGCCTGTGATATGGCGTTAATCAAGCAATGAAGCTGTCTGACTAAAATGAATTCTTCATTTACCTGACTGTTTTCAGCCATATCACAGGCTTGTTTCTTTGCCTTATGACCTGTAATCGGAACCGGAAGTATTACAATCCCGGCTTTAATCCTCGAAGGCTTCTTTCACCTTATTCATGAAGCCTTTCTTTTCTTTCTTTTTCTTTCTGTCGCCTTTATTATCTTCCGCGTCCTCATTCTGACGCAGGGTATTTCCTGTCAGCTCGTCAAACCTTCGAAGTGCTTCTTTCGCCTCTGAGCTCAGCCTCTCCGGCGTCTGGATAACAAGAGTTACGTAATGATCGCCCCTCACCTGTGAATTGCGCAGCGATGGCACACCTTTCCCTTTCAGGCGTACTTTCGTATCTGTCTTTGTTCCGGGTTTGACATTGTAGATCACGTCGCCGTCCACGGTTTTTATACGGATGTCTCCGCCCAGCGTGGCGACCGCGAATGAGATCGGCACGGTTGAGAAAATATGGACATCCTGTCTCTGGAAGACCGGATGACGGGATACATTCACTTCCACAAGCAGATCTCCTCTCGGCCCGCCGTTTACACCCGGTTCGCCCTTATCGCGGATGCGGACGCTCTGTCCGTTGTCGATACCGGCCGGAATCGTAACTTCAATTCGCTTTTTACTGGATGTATATCCTGTCCCTGCGCATTTCGGGCATCTTTCCTTTATCACTTTACCGGAACCGCCGCAGTTCGGACAGGTCTGCACGTTCTGCACTGTACCGAAGAAAGACTGGGAGGTATAGACTACCTGCCCACGGCCGCCGCATTTCGGACAAGTCTCCGGAGAAGTTCCCGGCTTGGCGCCTGTTCCGTGACAATCCCCGCACGGATCTTTTAAGATCAGGTCAAGTTCTTTCTCGCAGCCAAAGACAGCTTCCTCAAATGTAATGCGGATACTCTTTCTGATATTGGCTCCCTTCATCGGTCCGTTTCCGGCGCGTCCGCCCCTGCGGCCGCCGAACAGGTCGCCGAATATATCGCCGAATATATCGCTGAAATCCGTACCGCTGAAATCAAAGCCGCCGAATCCGCCCGCACCTCCGGCACCGCCCTCAAATGCCGCATGCCCGAACTGGTCGTATTGACGCCGCTTCTCAGCGTCACTTAAGACAGCATATGCCTCGGAAGCCTCTTTGAATCTCTTCTCGGCTTCCTTGTCCCCCGGATTCATATCTGGATGATATTTCTTTGCAAGTGCACGATAAGCCTTCTTGATCGCCGCATCATCAGCGTCTTTGCTTACCCCGAGCACCTCATAATAATCTCTCTTTGTCTCTGCCATAACTGGAATACTCTACCTTTCACGAAAAAATCTACGAAACCACCCCAGCGATCCCGTAGAATTTTTCTTATTCTTATCATGAAACAATGGGAAGATTCCCTGTGCTCTATTCAGATCTGGTAACTTAGACTTCTTTATAATCTCCGTCTACCACGTCATCGTCCTGGAACCCATCCGGAGCCGGACCCGCGTCTGCTCCCGGGTTCGGGCCTGCGCCTGCTCCCGGATTCGGGCCGCCTGCCGCACCGGCCTGCTCATACATCTTCGTAAACAGCTTCTGCGCGCTTTCCATCAGTTTCTCTTTTGCGGCCTTGATCTCAGCCACATCAGATTCACTTGTATTCTCAGGTGTAGATTTTGCAAGTACATCTTTCAGCGCCTGCATATCAGCCTCAACTGCTGCCTTATCGTTTGCATCCAGCTTGTCGCCTACATCTTTGAGGGCTTTCTCTGTCTGGAATATCATTGCGTCTGCTTCGTTTCTCGTATCCACTGCTTCTTTACGTTTCTTATCCTGTGCCTCGAACTCAGCAGCCTCTTTAACCGCTTTATCGATATCCGCATCAGACATATTGGAGCCTGCAGTGATCGTAATGTGCTGCTCTTTTCCTGTACCAAGATCCTTAGCGGATACATTTACGATACCGTTTGCATCGATGTCGAACGTAACCTCGATCTGCGGTACTCCGCGCGGAGCCGGCGGGATTCCGTCCAGTCTGAACTGTCCGAGAGACTTGTTGTCTTTCGCGAACTGTCTCTCGCCCTGTACTACGTTGATATCAACGGCTGTCTGGTTATCTGCAGCTGTGGAGAAGATCTGGCTCTTCTTTGTCGGGATTGTTGTATTTCTCTCGATCAGTCTTGTAGCGACGCCGCCCATCGTCTCGATGGAAAGTGACAGCGGAGTGACATCCAGAAGAAGGATATCGCCTGCGCCTGCATCGCCTGCAAGTTTACCGCCCTGTACAGAAGCACCGAGTGCAACACACTCATCCGGGTTCAGAGATTTGCTCGGCTCTTTGCCTGTCAGTCTCTTAACCTCTTCCTGTACAGCCGGAATACGTGTGGATCCGCCGACCAGAAGTACCTGACCGAGATCCGCAGCAGTGATTCCCGCATCGGAAAGAGCACGTCTAACCGGCTCTGCTGTCTTGTCTACAAGGTCTCTTGTAAGCTCATCGAATTTTGCTCTTGTAAGGTTCATATCAAAGTGCTTCGGTCCCTCAGATGTAGCTGTGATGAACGGAAGGTTGATATTTGTTGTTGTTGCGGAAGAAAGCTCTTTCTTTGCCTTCTCTGCCGCTTCTTTCAGTCTCTGGAGAGCCATCTTGTCACCTGAAAGGTCTACACCCTCTTTTGCTTTGAAATCTGCCAGCATGTAGTCTGTGATCTTCTGGTCGAAGTCATCGCCGCCCAGTCTGTTATTTCCGGCTGTGGAGAGAACTTCGATGACGCCGTCGCCGATCTCGATGATAGATACATCGAATGTACCGCCGCCAAGGTCATATACCATGATCTTCTGTTCTTTCTCATTGTCAAGTCCGTATGCCAACGCGGCTGCCGTAGGCTCGTTGATGATACGTTTTACGTCAAGGCCCGCGATCTTTCCGGCGTCCTTTGTAGCCTGACGCTGAGCATCGTTAAAGTAAGCGGGAACTGTGATAACAGCCTCTGTCACTTTCTCGCCAAGGTATCCTTCCGCATCTGCTTTCAGCTTCTGAAGGATCATTGCGGAAATCTCCTGCGGAGAATATTTCTTTCCGTCAATGTCTACCTTGTAATCTGTACCCATCTCTCTCTTGATCGAAGAGATCGTTCTGTTTGCGTTTGTTACGGCCTGACGTTTTGCAGGTTCTCCTACCAGACGCTCGCCTGTCTTTGTGAATGCCACAACTGACGGTGTTGTTCTTGCGCCTTCTGTGTTTGCGATGACTGTCGGCTGACCGCCTTCCATAACAGCCACGCAGCTGTTTGTCGTACCAAGGTCAATACCAATTATTTTGCCCATTGTAGTGCTCCTCCTTTAAATATTCTTATTTTATTCTAAATATTGATGATGTCAGTTTGCCACTTTTACCATGCTGTGTCTCACGACGCTGTCACGGTACATATAGCCTTTCTGGAATTCTTCCGCGATGATATTCTCACCGAGCTCTTCATCTTCCACATGCATTACCGCATTATGGAACTCCGGATTGAATTCCTGCCCCACTGCTTCAATCGGTTTTACTCCGATTCCTTCCAGTGTAGTCATGAGCTGTTTGTAGATCTTTTCCATTCCCTCTGCAAACGGAGTTGATTTTTCTTCCTCAGACATTGAGGATAACCCTCTTTCAAAATTATCTACGATGGGAAGAATCTTTTCTATGATATCTTTCGCTCCTATCTCGTACATCTGGGATTTTTCTTTCTCAGTACGCTTGCGGAAGTTATCAAATTCTGCCATCTGACGGGTAAGACGGTCTGTAAGTTCATCAATCTTCTCGTCCTTTTTATCCTTTTTGTTCTTCTTTCCGAAGAATTTCTTTTTTTCACCCCTGAGAGACTGATCTTCTGTATCTCCGTTTTCATCAGATCCGCCCCCGGCGGCATCTTCGACCGCAGAAACGTCTTCCTCAGCTTCCGGCACACTGTCCGTATCAGACTGAGCAGCTTCATTTTCAGCAGTATCTCCTGCTTCCTCTGCTGTCTCATCCTGATCCGTTCCGGTTTCTTCCTCCCCGGCGACCTTGGCCTTTGCCTCTTCGACAGCCTCCTTTACCATATCTTCCTTGCTCATTTGATCACTCACCAGCTTTCCACCTTCCTATTCTTTCGGTTTTTTATTATAAATCGCATCCAACTCATTCTGCAGAGTCTTCAGCGTCTTCATGACGTGTTCATAATCCATTCGCTTCGGGCCGATGATACCGATGGTTCCTTTCATACCTTCGCCCAGTTCATATGTTGCTGTCACCACACTACAGTCTTTCATATTCTTTACAGGTGCCTCGTCGCCAATGTATACCTGGATCGCGTGCTCTTCTCCGCTTGCGAGGGTCTCTGTGACCAGCCCTTCAAGCTGCTGCTTCTCTTCGAAAGCACTGATGATCTCCTGCGCGCTCTGCTTATCGCTCAGCTCGGGATATTTGAATATATTCGTCGTCCCGCTCGTATAAATCTTCATGTCGTCTTCCACATGGATGATCTCCGCTACCGCATCCAATACGTGCCCGATCACTTCACTGTGAATCCCCGCCTGTTCTTTCAGCCTGGCGATCAGTCCCAGCGTGATCTGATCGATCGACATTCCGTTGAGCGTCGTGTTCAGAAGCATGTTGAGTTTCAGTAAAGTCTCATTACTTAGTGTTTCACCGACCTCAATGATTTTATTCTTGATCACATTGCCTCCGAGTACGATAACCGCCACGATCTGTTCCGCATCCACCTGTGAGAGCTGGATGAACTTCAAAGTATTGCGATTATTCACCGGAGCGGATACCATAGTCGCATAATTTGTATTGGAGGCAAGTACTTTCGCCGCCTGCTGCAGTACCTTCTCGACTTTGTCGGCCTTCTCCAGCATCGCATCCTCGCGCTCTGTGATCTCATGCTCCTTTTCCTCCATGAGCATATCCACATACAGCCGGTATCCTTTATCTGAAGGAATCCTTCCCGCTGAAGTGTGGGGCTGGAAAATATATCCGAGATCTTCCAGATCCGCCATCTCATTCCGGATTGTTGCAGAACTCAGATTCAGTTCCGTATATTTTGAAAGAGTACGCGAGCCGACCGGTTCGCCGGTCTCGAGGTAATTCCGGATAATAGCTTTCAATATGACCAGTTTTCTTTCACTCAGCGAAGTATCAACTGCCATATGTTTCCTCCTCTCTCGCTATTAGCACTCCTCTGTATTGAGTGCTAACACCTTTCGTATACTAAGATAGCACTCACTTTTCCGTTTGTCAACCATGTTTACAGATTTTTTAAAATCTGTTGTAACTGTTACTAAAACATAAACTCACTGAATACATGATTACTCACATCTGTTCCCCGTTCTGTAAGCCGGAGCCTGTTCTC
The DNA here is from genome assembly GCA_964548625.1 of uncultured Mediterraneibacter sp. Lineage (GTDB taxonomy): Bacteria > Bacillota > Clostridia > Lachnospirales > Lachnospiraceae > Mediterraneibacter. The sequence goes on along the minus strand of CAZJRY010000074.1, from coordinate 3,971 downwards.
TGATACTTTCAGCAGCCCCTGTCCCTTCATTTTATCAATCTGTTTTCCGTACACGTCAAAGATATCTCTCCCGAACACTGTGGAGAATTCTTCCACAGATATCCCCTCTGTCTTGCGAAGCCCCAGAAACATATATTCCTCCATCTGTTCTTCTTTAGAGAGGGATTCGATTTCTTCACGGACATCCGTCCGGCAGCCCGCGCCGCCCGGATGTCCTGACGGATCTGAAGCGGGTTTTCCATAAAACTCAAGATATTTCTTCATATCTTCCGTATTATGGAACCTGCTCTCATCGATCAGTGAGGACGCGCCCAGCCCAAGCCCGAGATACTCTCTCCTCTCCCAGTATCCGAGATTGTGACGGCACTCATATCCTTCTTTCGCATAATTTGATATCTCATATCTGCGATAACCGTATCCGGCAAGTATCTGCTCCGTAGCTTTATAGATTTCGCGCTCGCTGTCTTCGTCCGGAAGAGGCGGGAAGAGAACTGAGCCATGGCACGCTTCTTTAGCCTCACCGTTTTTTGTTACGGGATTGAATTCTGTTTCCTTTCCATACCATTCATAAAACGGAGTGCCCTTTTCCACGATCAGGCTGTAGGCTGATATATGCTCCGGTTCCAGTTCCGCCACTGCGCGCAGCGTTCTGCGCCAGCTTTCAGGTGTCTGACCGGGAATTGCCGAAATCAGATCAATATTCACATTTCGGAAGCCCGCTTTGTGCACAAGCTTCCATGTATTCAAAAAATCCCGGTATGTGTGGATGCGTCCAAGCATCTGAAGTTCCCTGTCATCTGCAGATTGAAGCCCGATACTGATCCGGTTGACGCCGTATTGCTTCCATGCCGCTGCTTTTTCTTCTGTCACAGTCCCCGGATTTACTTCCATAGTGATCTCCGCGCCGTCAGATACTGCAAAGCTCTCATAAAGAGCACGGAAAATCCGTGTAATCTCACTTTCATCCAGAATGGACGGCGTACCTCCGCCCAGAAATATGGTGCTTACCTGATAGTTTTTATATTCTTCTTGCTGCGCCCGGATTTCCTCTGTCAGGGCGTCCACATAAAGCGTCCGCTCCCGCGCGTCTGCGGGGGCGGACAAAAAATCACAGTATGCACATTTTCTCACACAGAACGGAATATGCACATACAGTTCTAACTCTTTTTTAATCATCATCCAGTTTCAGCACACTCATAAACGCTTTCTGCGGGATCTCCACATTTCCCACCTGACGCATGCGCTTCTTTCCTTCCTTCTGTTTCTCCAGCAGTTTCTTCTTACGGGAGATGTCTCCGCCGTAACACTTCGCCAGCACGTCTTTCCTCATCGCTTTCACCGTCTCGCGGGCAATGATCTTGCTGCCGATAGCCGCCTGGATCGGGATCTCGAAGAGCTGTCTCGGTATCTCTGTTTTAAGCTTTTCGCACATCCTTCTGCCTCTGTCATAGGCGCTTCCCGCGAATACGATAAAGGAGAGCGCGTCCACTTCTTCTTTATTAATGAGGATATCCAGCTTCACAAGCTCGGATCTCTGATACCCCATCATCTCATAGTCGAAAGACGCATATCCTCTTGACCTTGATTTCAGCGCGTCAAAAAAATCATAAATGATCTCATTGAGCGGCAGATGATAATGGAGCACGGCGCGTTTCTCCTCGATATACTCCATGCTCTGGTAGATACCGCGGCGTTCCTGGCACAGATCCATGATCGCCCCGATATATTCTGATGTAACCATGATCTCCGCTTTCACCATCGGCTCTTCCATATAGTCAATTTCCGACGGATCCGGCATATTTGCGGGATTCGTCAGGTCGACCACTTCACCGTTTGTCTTATGAAGCTTATAGATAACGCCGGGCGCTGTCGTTACAAGATCCAGATTATACTCCCGCTCCAGACGCTCCTGAATGATCTCCAGATGGAGAAGTCCGAGAAATCCGCAGCGGAATCCAAATCCGAGGGCAACGGAGGTCTCAGGCTCGAACTGGAGAGCCGCGTCGTTGAGCTGAAGCTTTTCGAGCGCATCTCTCAGATCCGGGTACTTGGCTCCGTCAGCCGGATAAAGTCCGCAGTAAACCATGGGATTCACCTTTTTGTATCCGGGCAGAGGTTCCGCACACGGATTATCCGCATTGGTGATCGTATCACCCACATGAGTATCCTTGACATTTTTCAGACTTGCGGTGATATACCCTACCATTCCGGCACTCAGTTCATCACACGGAATAAACTGTCCGGCTCCGAATGTTCCTACTTCCACCACTTCCGCTTTCGCGCCGGTGGCCATCATGAGCATCGGCGTTCCTTTTTTCACGGTTCCTTCTTTGATCCGACAGAAAACAATAACTCCTTTATAAGAATCATATTTGGAATCAAAGATCAATGCCTTCAGGGGCGCCCCGGGATCTCCTTCGGGAGCGGGTATCTTGTTCACGATCTGTTCCAGCACTTCATGGACATTCTGTCCGGTCTTTGCCGATATAAGAGGAGCATCCTCCGCGTCGATACCGATGACATCCTCGATTTCCTCTTTCACACGTTCCGGATCCGCACTGGGCAGATCGATCTTATTTATGACCGGCATCACGTCCAGATCGTGATCCAGCGCCAGATATACATTAGCCAGTGTCTGCGCCTCCACGCCCTGCGCCGCGTCCACTACAAGGATTGCCCCGTCGCAGGCTGCGAGACTTCTGGACACTTCATAGTTGAAGTCCACATGTCCCGGTGTGTCGATCAGATTGAACATATACTCTTCTCCGTCATCCGCCTTGTAGATCGTGCGTACCGCCTGGGCTTTGATCGTGATTCCTCTCTCCCGCTCCAGATCCATGTTGTCAAGGACCTGCGCCTGCATCTCACGGCTCGTGAGAAGTCCTGTCATCTCAATGATACGGTCCGCCAGAGTGGACTTACCGTGATCGATATGAGCGATAATGCAAAAATTTCTGATTTTACTCTGTTCTATTACTGCCAATTTCGTTCCTCCATATTTAAGCTGACTGCTTTACAATAAACAATTCCACTGCAAGGCTGTCTGTCATAAGTCCGGTCTTGACTCTCTGCTCAAGATCCGCGCTCTCCTCCATTACCTTCCTTAGTTCATCGGACTGAAATCTTTTCGCCAGATCCATATATTTTCCCGCAACAAAAGGATGCAGGCCGGCTTTCGATGCGATCTCCTTCCTCGCATATCCCTGTTTTGAGAGTTCTTTTACATGAAACAGATCCCTGTACTCTTTCGACATAAGCGAGAGGATACGCATGGGCGGTTCCTTCAGTGCAAGCAGGTCATAGTACAGATCAAGGGCTTTCCGCTGCTCCTTCGCCGCCACTGCATTGACCATATCGAATATGTGATTCGTGATCTGCGTCACACAGACGGCGTCCACATCCTCCCGCGTAATGGCGTTCCTGTCCAGACAGTAGCAGAACAGCTTTTCCAGCTCCTTAGTGATATTCTCCATATCCGTGCCTGTTTTGTTCAGGAAATAGGAGATATCCGGCTGTGACATCTCCTTTTTTTCCTTCCTGACCAACCCTGACACCCATTTTCTGAGCGTATTTTCGTCCTGGGCGCCGAGTTCCACGATCTCCCCTTTTGATTTCACGGCTTTATACAGTCTGCTCCGCTTATCCACCTCATCTTCTGTAAAAATAAAATGTGTCGTCTGCGGCATACCGTCATTAATATAATCCGCCAGATCATTTCCTCCGGTCCTGAAGAACCCGGTATCCTCGAATACGATCAGCCGGCGCTCTGAAAAAAAGGGAAGTGTCTCCGCCAGATCGATGATCTCTTTGATATCCGTCTTCTTCCCTTCGTAACAGGAATAGTTCATCGTATCTCCTTCGGGAACCATAGCTTTGACAAACCGTTCCTTGTACTGTTTCTTCAGATAAGCCTCCTGACCGTACAGAAGATAGATCTGTTTAAATTGTCCTGTTTTCAAATCTTCATTCAG
>CAZJRY010000073.1:0-11534 GCA_964548625.1 uncultured Mediterraneibacter sp. | reverse complement strand
TCCTGAGCCCGAATGAGAGAATACAGAATGTTCTTCGCAAATACAAAAACGGAGAAACTATCTGAAGTTGAGAAATCGTAAATGATCATATCCCTACGTTTCCGCTGTTCACCCCGGCTCCGCTGTCTTCCAGAGGCAGCCAGTCGAGGACAGCTCTGACTGAACGGTTCCAGAAGTCCCACTCATGTCCTCCCGGTCCCTCCGTATAAGTCACATCCGCCCCCTGCTCCTTCAGATACTCCGCAAACTCCCGGTTCGGCTGCAGCAGAGAGTCCTCCGTCCCGCAGGTAAGATAAATCTTCGGGAATTCCTCTTTCTCTTCCCGGAGACTGCGGGCAAGATATCGTGGATCCTTATCACTTCCCGCCACTGCGCCAAGATCGCCGAACACACTCTGCGCATACGCCCGTGACTCAATAAAGAAGGGCGCGTCGTCCGTACGATTCTCAATCCCGTCGATGACCATCGCGCTGGAGAATCCGGCGATATGGCTGAATGTGTCGTGGTATTTCAGACCGTTCCTCAGAGCGCCGTACCCGCCCATAGAAAGTCCGGCGATATACGTATCCTCACGCTTCCGCGAGAGCGGGAACATCTTCCTTGTGATCTCAACAAGTTCCCTGCCGATGAACTCGCCATAGTAGTTGTGACCGGCTTCCTGATCTACATAGAACATGTTATCCCCGGAGGGCATGACTACGGCGAGATTCCTCTCTTCCGCCCATCTCTGGATATTTGTCCCTGAGACCCAGTCCATGTAGTTGCCGAACACTCCGTGCAGAAGGTAGAGCGTCTTATAAGGCTTCTCTTCCCGCTTCGGCATCCCCGGAAAGGTAAGTTTGTCCACGGGAAGGATCACCTGGACCGGAACAGTCCTCATAAGACTTTCTGAAATAAAATTCACCTGTATCAGCGCCATATCTCTTTCTCCTTTCATCTCACCGCAGCGGTCCGGCATCAAACGCGGAACCGCTGCATTATATTATCCATATCTGTATTTTATCCCTTTACAGAGCCCATGGTAATACCTTTCGCAAAATATTTCTGGAAAAACGGATACGCGATCAAAATCGGCAGGATACCGACAAAGGCGATCGCCATACGTATCGTCGTCGTGGGCAGGTCCGCCATGCTCACCCCGCTGGCGCCGCTGGACGCAAGATAGGAAATATTCTGGTTGATCTGATTCAGGATGTTCTGGATACTGTACAGGCTGGCGTCATCCAGATAATACATACCGTTCTGCCAGTCATTCCAGTAGGTGATCCCCATCAGAAGTCCTACCGTTGCAAGGATCGGTTTTGACAGCGGCAGCGCGATCCTTGCAAAGATAAAGAATTCTCCCGCCCCGTCGATCCTGGCGGATTCGTACAGTTCCGCCGGTATACTGTTCTCAAAATAATTCTTCACAAGTATGACATTGAACCCGTTCATCAGGAGAGAAGGTATGATCAGCGCCCATATGGTATTTCTGATATGGAAGATACTGGCGTATACGATATAGGTCGGAACCAGCCCCCCGTTGAACAGCATGGTGATCACCACGAATATTGTCAGCGCTGTTCTTCCCGGAAGATTTTTCTTGGAAAGCATATATGCGTAGAGCGTAGTGATGACCAGTCCCAGCGCGGTCCCGATCACGGTCACGATGATCGTGATCCCGTAGGCCCGGAAGATCATGGCAGCATTTCTTCCGATGTAGATAAATGCATCAACGGACCATTTGGACGGGAAATAAGAATATCCTTCCTTGACCGCTGTCGCGTTGTCTGTAAAAGAAGCTATGATCAGAAGAATAAATGGCAAGAGCGCCAGCAATGAAATTATAATAAGGATCAGATGGGATGTGATCCCCCATCTGCGTTCATCTTTTGATACCAACTCTTTTCCCTCCTTTAAAACAGTGCGTTATCTTTATCAAGTTTCCGTATGATCGCATTAACTGTCAGCACAAGGACGAATCCGACCACCGACTGGATAAATCCCGCCGCCGAAGACACTCCGATATCGTTATTGATCATCAGCATGCGATACACATATGTATCTATCGTATCCGTTACTGAGTAAAGCATTCCGCTGTTCTGCGGCACCTGGTAGAACAGACCGAAGTCAGAGCGCATGATGTTCCCGCAGTTCAGGATCAGAAGCGTGATGATCGTCGGCTTGAGCAGAGGAAGCGTGATATACCGGATCTGCTGCCACTTTGAAGCTCCGTCCAGCATTGCCGCTTCATAATAGTCTCTACTGATCCCCACCAGAGACGAATAATACAGGATCATCCCGAATCCGATGGTCTTCCACTGATTGATGAACAGAAGGATAAACGGCCAGAACTTCGATTCACTGTAAAAATTAATCTTTTCCATTCCAAGCGCCGAAAGGATGCCGTTTATCATGCCCGACTCCGGAGCCAGATAGGCATATGCCAGATAAGCTACTACGACCATTGACATCAGATAGGGAAGGAGGATCACCGTCTGATAAAACCGCTGGGCGATCTTGTTTTTCACCTCGTTGAGGAGGATAGCCACCGCTACTCCCAGCACCATCCCGACAACGATAAATACCAGGTTATAAAGGATCGTATTTCTCAGGATGATCTTAATATCATCGCTTCCGAGCAGATAGGTGAAATTTTCGAAATCGTTCCACGCGCTGCCCCACATGCCGTCCCGGTAATTAAACTTTTTAAACGCGATCTGCAGTCCGGCAAGCGGCATATAATTGTTGATCAGAAGATAGATGAAGCCCGGAACCCCCATGAGATAAAACGGAATCCAGTGCTTCCAACCGTTTTTTTTCTTTTCTGCTTTATTCATTTTCAATCTTTTCCCTCATTATAAGAGACGGCTGCCTGTTTTCAGAGCAGCCGCCCAGTTCAAAGAAACAAGTTATTCCTGTGTCTCCAGCCACGCGTCGAGCTGACTCTGATTCTCCGCGATCACATCTTCCATTCCCGCGTTGTTCATCGCTTCGACAATCTGGTCCAGCGCTTCGTCCACATCGTCTACAAGACCTACCTCCAGAGACGGGCCGTACTGCTGTACGACATTGCTCACCGCTGCTGCCTTGGCTGACACAGAGGTTGAATCAAAGACGTATCCGAGGGTTGCCGTCGCCTGACAGGAATCGGCGAATTCTTCGATTTCCTCCTGGATACCCTCTTCCGCCGGGGTATTATAATATACTTTTGTCTGATCGCCGAACATACTGAAGATTCTCGCATATCCGGGATTTTCGCTGTCAATCTTCTCTACAATGCCTTCCTCGTCCGTGAGCTCATAATTGGTTCCTTCCAGGCCGTGGGTCAGAAGATTCGCGACATCTGTATTTGTATACATGAAATTCAGGAATTCCACTGCCTTCTCCGGATTTTCACTGGTCACAGGCACGCCCCACATTCTCTCCTGCACTGTATCGGTATCTTTAAAAGCGTCTGTAAGCTGCACTATACCGATCTCAAAATCATAGTTGGACGCCTGTGTCGGGAGCTCCATCGGAGCGTATGATGAAAACATTCCAAAACTTGATTCCGCTTTAAACAGATCCTGGTTGATCACTCCGCTCGTCATGGAATCAGACGGCACGTACCCCTCATCCTGCCAGCTCTTTACCATGGTATAATACTCTCTCGCCTCTTCTGTGGCGAACCAGTTCTCGATCTCTGTACTCCCTCCAAGAGGATCCGTGATCACACCGTAGCTGAAATATGATCCGTCCCCCATCGTTGAGATTGCCATTGTCATCTTGACCTGACTTGACGCCCCGTCTCCCATGCTGGTCAAATAAAGTTCCGGATTCGCTTCCCTGATCTGTTCGAACAACGCCAGTAATTCGTCTAATGTACATCTTTCAGGGATCTCCACTCCCGCCGCGTCGGCGATTTCCTTGTTATACACAAAACCGGCCGCCAGTCCCGAAGTATTATTCGCAGTAATGCCGTACAGGGTTCCGTCAACCTTTCCGGCTTCAAGGTCTTCCCCGAGAAGCTCCGCCAGATCCGTTCCGACTGTATCCATATACTCGTCGAGTTCGCATAACATCCCGTCGTTTGCCATGGACACAAGATTCGTTGTCAGGCCTGTCATGCACAGATCGATCTTCTCCCCGCCGGCTACCATCATACTCATTCGGTTCGCATGGTCCGCGATGCCCACATTTAAGATCGTTACCGTACATCCGATGGCAGGCTCCGTGATTTCGTTGATCGCTTCCTCGATTGCCTCCGTGTCACCGTACTCTGCTCCCAGCGTCACATTTTCCACCACTACATTGTAGGTGTCGTCCCCGGATGAATCCTCTGAGCTGCTTCCGCACCCTGCCAGAAGTGAAACGCCCAGAGCCGCCACTGTCAGGGCCGCAAGAAACCTTTTCCTTTTCATAACTGATACCTCCATTTTCTTTTTGTTTGTTGTATCAATCATATTCTTTTTGACGGACCGGTTATAGTATATTCTGTACATGTCTTTTCAAAAAACGGACTTCTCTCTATGCATTTTTTCAATTCACTATCCGTTTCCGTATTCTTTTTTATACTCCTGAGGTGTTTTTCCCGTAATCTTTTTAAACACTCTGCTGAAATAAGAATAATTAGAATAGCCCACAATCCCTGCCACCTGATAGATCGAATCGTCTGTCCTTCTGAGAAGATCCGACGCCATCTTTATCCTCGTGTTTGTGATATATTCCAAAATGGAGATTCCCTCCTGCTTTTTGAACATCCGTACCATATACTGCGGATTCAGATAGACCACCTCCGCAATATCCCCCATACTGATCTCCTCCCCGATATGTTCCTCTATATACTTTTTGATCCGGCTAACCACATCGGAGGCTCCCTGTGCCGGAACCGTCTGATCATTTTTTAGATACATTCTTGCTTTCTGATGGACATGCTCCTTGACAGGCATATTGGAATCAGCCCTTCTGACCGCTTTGCCGAGGACTTCGTCAAGTTCCTCATAGTCGATTGGTTTCAGCAGGTAGTCAAAACTTCCGAGACGCATCGCCTTACGGATATATTCGAAATCCGGATGGCATGTCACATAGATACATTCCACATACGGGAAATATCCCTTCACCCACTCAAACAATTCCAGTCCGGAGCCGCCCGGCATCTCAATGTCGCAGAGCAGGATATCGATCTCCGTCTCCCGGAAGATATCCATCGCCTGTTTCATTGAGTTCGCCTCATAAACTCTTCCGATCCCGAACCTCTCCCAGTCCACTCTTTTTTTAATAGAACGTACCGCAACGACCTCATCATCAACGATCATAGCTGTCTTCGTCTTCATCTTTTTCCTCCTCCGTTCTTCTCATGCACGGCATGATAATATCCACCGTGGCGCCTCCGCTGACACTGTTATAGAACATGATTTCCGGCACTCCGTTATACATGATCTCAAGCCGCTCGATCGCGTTCTGTATCCCGATTCCCAGACTCTCCTGATATTGATATGTCTCCCGGAATCTCCGGATCGCTTCCAGCGTCCGCTCCGACAGCCCCTTTCCCGTGTCCGCGATCCGGATACGCATCCTGTCCTTCCCGTAGAACTGCACCAGCACATAGATGCTGACCTTCTTCTCCATGCTTATGGCATATTTGATCGAATTTTCCGTGAAATTCTGAATCAGAAGCGGCGGGATCAGAAGGTCGTCCATCCCCTCTTCCGCCTCTACATAATAGTCAAACTGGTCCGGATATCTCGCAATCTGGATTTCAAAATAATTCTTGATATGATCCAGCTCCTGAGAGAGTTCGACGAAATCAGAGTGAACTTTCACAATATAACGGAAGTATTTCGACAGACAGAGGATCATCTTCTGGATCAGAGGGTATTCCTCCGGCTCATAACTGTAAAGGATATTCAAAGTATTTAATACAAAGTGAGGCTGGATCTGCTGGCTTAAATATCGCATCTGGATCCGCTGTCGCTCAGCCTCGCTTTCATACGCGGCGATCTTGGTGTCGCGCAGCTGGCGTATCATGGTATTGAAGCTGTTGTCAAGAATCGCAAATTCTCCGGTGATATTCGAATATGGGATCTGGTAGTCCAGATTGCCTCCCCGCACCTCGTCCATTGCGTCGAGCAGCTCATTTACCGGTTTCAGGATGTATTTTCTTGTTATGAGTAAGAGCAAAGGAATAGCCGCCATGGCAAGAACTGTCATGACCATAAGTATAGTTACAACGGCAGGCACAGAATCAAAAAGCATTCCGCTCTCTGTCACGGCGATCAGGCGTATCCCTGTATTGGCGGAGACGGTCTCCGCCATCTCTTCCCCGTCAGAATACACGGCTCCATAGGACAGGTCCGCTCCGTCCGGCACTTCCGAGCATATCCTGCCTTCCCCGTCGGCAAACGCGAAGGAAAAAGACGCGTCCGTCTGCATGTTCCAGCTTTCAAGGACACTGTTCAGATTGATCCAGCCGCCGTAATAACAGTTTTTACTTTTCCATACACGGATCAGGAAGTCCTCATCTCCGACCCTGACATGCTCCCACTCTCTTCCGTAGTAAGCGTCTCCCTGTTCTTCCGCTTCCTCAAGATCCTTCTCCACCATGCAGATGATCTCTGTATTGATATTTTCCACAGTTCTCCCATTATAGGACCGTACGGCATAGCTGTTTTCTCCCAGTGCTCCGTAATCATAATAGGAAAAAAATCCTTCAAAGACAGGATAATCTGAAATCCATTGCGAATAGGTATTCATGATCTGCGTTCTGACGGCATACCACTCGATCTCATTCTGGCTGTGCTCAGCATCGGACTGCATCATCGTCAGCATTTCCTGCGATGAACTCTCCCTGTAGAATGCCACTGTGATCTGTTCCACGGAGGAATCCAGTGTAGAGATATAGAGATTCATCACACCGTTCCTCTCCTGGATCATCTGGTCTTGTACATTGCTGAAAATCAGCCCGGCATAGATCATCAGGATAATGTTGATCGGTATCATTACCAGAAATATCCCCATAAAAAGCCTGAAAAAAACTGATTTTGAAACCCTTTTTCTTTTCAATTATATCCTCCCTTACCCGCAATTCCTCTGCAGCGTATATACTATACCCATATTATTATCTTATAGCCGCATCCGGCTGTTGTATAGCAGAATCCATATCTGTTCCTGCACAAAAAAGACGTCTGGCAGGTATCTTTTTTACCGCGAAAAATACAGATTTTACTATATTTTAGTCTATCATAGTGATAAAGTAAAATACAGAAAGATAAGTTTATCACCAAAGGTTACAGTTTACGCTGAACCGGAAAACCATGCAAAGGAGATTCTGCCTATGAGTATGAAAGAAACACAGACAAAATACGGCGCCGTCTCCGGCGTCGATATGCAGACCTTTACTGTCTTCAAGGGGATTCCCTACGCAAAACCTCCTGTGGGAGAGCTCCGCTTCGAGCCGCCTCATGAGCCGAAACCATGGACGGGAGTATGGCAGGCAGACAGATTCCCGAACCGTGCTTTTCAGAAACCGCAGAACGAAGGCTTTTACGGGAAGGAGTTTTACTCTGTTCCGGACTACATGCCGGAGTGTTCTGAAGACTGCCTTTACCTGAATATATGGACTCCTGCCGATACCCCGGACGAAGAACTTCCTGTGGCAGTCTGGATCCACGGAGGAGCTTTCGCCGCCGGGTATGGATCCGAACTGGAATTTGACGGGAAAGCATTCGCAGAAAAAGGCGTGATCCTGGTCACGATCAATTATCGTCTCGGCGCTCTGGGCTTTCTGGCGCATCCTGCACTTTCCGCTGCATCCGACCGTCATGTGAGCGGGAACTACGGGATCCTTGATCAGATCGCAGCGTTGAAGTGGGTCAGAAAAAACATCTCTGCTTTCGGAGGCGACCCGGACAATGTCACACTGTTCGGACAGTCCGCCGGAGGTATGAGCGTACAGACGATCTGCTCATCCTCGCTGGGACAGGGACTGTTTGCCAAAGCTGTGATCCAGAGCGCCGGAGGATACCGAAGCGTACTCCTCTCCGATCAGACGCTGGATGAAGCGGAAAGTTTCGGCAGAGACCTTGCCCGAAGGATCGGGTGCGAGTCACTCTCAGATCTGAAAAAAGCCCCCGCCGAAGACCTGATCCGGGCGGCGGATGAAATGATGATGGAAAGCTTCCGGAAAATTCAGGAAACCGGAGAATCCCCGAAGGTCAGCCTCCCCCTCTCCCCGGTCATTGACGGTTATGTCCTCACAGAAGGTTGCGATAAAGCCATTGAAGACGGATCCATTGCTGATATTCCTTATATGATCGGTTCCAACGGGGACGATATGGGAAAAGGAATGCCCGGAGCGGAGAATTTCCCGGATGATGGATACGGTCCGCTATACTACGCGGCAAAGAATTTTTCCCTCAGACTGCAGGAACTTGGCCGCCGTCCGGCATGGTGCTATTACTTCGACCGGAAGATGCCGGGAGATAACGCAGGCGCATTCCATTCTGCAGAACTCTGGTATGTGTTCGGTACATACGCTCGTTGCTGGAGGCCGTTGACAGAAGCGGACGCAATGCTTTCCGAAGAGATGGTCAGCTTCTGGACGAATTTCATGAAAGACTCAGATCCCAATATGCCCGGGACAGCGGAATGGCGTCCCTGCACAGTAACGGACCCGTTTGTATATCGATTTGATGTAAAGTAAAAGCAGATTTAAACTAAAAAACAGGGCTGCACATTTTGTGCAGCCCCTTAACTTTGTCATGCTCCGGCGGAAAACTAATCTTCTTCCGGCGAAGTTTCAAGAGTCAGTTCGATTTCTCCGATTTCGTAATCCGGTTCATCCTTTGGGTTTTCTTCCACGGCTCCGTCGCTTTCAGGCTCCAGATCCAGTTCAAGCTCAGCATCCAGACTCAGCTCCTGCTCCATATAGGCATCAGTGTTGAGAGCGACATCGCGGTATTTCTTCATACCCGTACCTGCCGGGATATGCTTACCGATGATAACGTTCTCTTTCAGACCCTTCAGATGGTCAACCTTGCCCTTTATAGCAGCCTCTGTCAGCACTTTCGTCGTCTCCTGGAAGGATGCCGCGGACAGGAAGGAATCTGTCGCGAGGGATGCCTTCGTGATACCGAGCATGATCTGTTCGCCCGCTGCCGGCTCTTTTCCGTCTGCTTCAAGCTGTCTGTTCGCATCCTCGAACTCAAGCACGTCTACCATTGTGCCGGGAAGGAATTCGGAATCTCCCCGCTCCTCCACACGGACTTTCTTCAGCATCTGACGCACGATGACCTCGATATGCTTGTCATTGATATCAACACCCTGCAGGCGGTATACACGCTGTACCTCGCGGAGCATATAATCCTGAACTGCACGAAGTCCTTTGATCTTCAGGATATCATGCGGATTTACGCTGCCTTCTGTGAGCTCATCACCGGCCTCAAGCATATCGCCGTCCTGGATCTTGATACGGGATCCGTACGGGATGAGGTAAGCTTTGGATTCGCCTGTCTCGTCGTTTGTAACGATAACTTCGCGTTTTTTCTTTGTATCACTGATCGTCGCCTTACCGGCAAACTCTGTGATGATCGCAAGTCCCTTCGGCTTTCTTGCCTCGAAAAGCTCTTCGACACGGGGAAGACCCTGTGTGATATCATCGCCGGCAACTCCGCCGGTATGGAACGTACGCATGGTAAGCTGTGTACCCGGCTCGCCGATGGACTGGGCAGCCACAATACCGACAGCCTCTCCGACCTGCACGACTTCACCCGTCGCCATATTGGCGCCGTAGCACTTCGCGCACACACCGTCTTTGCAGCGGCAGGTGAGGATCGTGCGGATCTTGACTCTGCCGATCGGTTCCCCGCTCTCATCCACACCTTTCTTGATCACGCGCTCCGCGCGGTGCGGTGTGATCATGTGGTTCTTCTTCACAAGCACATTGCCGTCTTTATCTTTGATATCCTCGCAGGAGAAACGTCCCGTAATACGGTCCTGCAGGCTCTCGATCTCTTCATTTCCATCCGTAAACGCATGTACATACATTCCCGGCATTTCCTCATCCGGTCCCACGCAGTCCGCGTCATGGATGATCAGCTGCTGGGATACGTCTACCAGACGTCTTGTCAGATAACCGGAATCGGCTGTACGCAGGGCCGTATCGGACAGACCTTTGCGCGCTCCGTGGGCGGACATGAAGTATTCCAGTACGTCCAGACCTTCACGGAAATTGGACTTGATCGGCAGCTCGATCGTACGGCCTGTCGTATCAGCCATAAGACCGCGCATACCGGCAAGCTGTTTGATCTGCTTATCGGAACCACGGGCTCCGGAATCTGCCATCATATAGATGTTATTATATTTATCCAGACCGGAAAGCAGGGCCTCGGTCAGCTTATCATCCGTTGCCTTCCATGTCTCTACAACTTCTTTGTAGCGCTCTTCTTCTGTGATAAGACCACGCTTGTAGTTCTTTGTGATCCGGTCCACAGTGTTCTGCGCTTCCTCTATCATCTGCGGTTTCTGCGGCGGCACTGTCATATCTGAGATAGATACGGTCATGGCAGCCCTTGTGGAATATTTGTATCCGATGGATTTTACGTCATCGAGTACTTCCGCTGTCTGTGTAGCGCCGTGTGTATTGATGACTTTCTCCAGGATCTGTTTTAACTGTTTCTTGCCTACATGGAAATCAATCTCCATCTTCAGCTCATTGCCCGGAACATCCCTGTCAACGAAACCGAGATCCTGCGGAATGATCTCGTTGAAAAGCAGACGTCCCAGTGTCGCGTCGATGGTCCCTGTCTTCACGGTTCCGTCCGGCATTGTCTTCGACACACGGACCTTGATCTGTGAATGAAGGGTAATATATCCGTTCTCATAGGCAAGGATCGCCTCGCTCACGCTGCGGAAGGACATTCCCTCTCCCTTAGCGCCCGGTCTCACCTGTGTCAGATAGTAGATGCCAAGGACCATGTCCTGTGACGGGACAGCCACCGGACCGCCGTCCGACGGTTTCAGCAGGTTGTTCGGGGACAGGAGCAGGAAACGGCACTCAGCCTGTGCCTCCTGAGACAGCGGTACGTGGACAGCCATCTGGTCTCCGTCAAAGTCCGCATTGTAAGCGGTACATACGAGCGGATGAAGTTTGATCGCCTTGCCTTCTACAAGGATCGGCTCAAACGCCTGGATTCCGAGTCTGTGCAGCGTGGGGGCACGGTTCAGCATAACAGGGTGCTCTTTGATCACTTCCTCGAGCACATCCCATACCTCCGGCTGGAGTCTCTCGACCATCTTCTTGGCATTCTTTATATTGTGGGCTGTACCGTTTGCCACAAGCTCCTTCATAACGAACGGTTTAAACAGCTCGATCGCCATCTCTTTCGGAAGTCCGCACTGATAGATCTTCAGCTCCGGTCCCACGACGATAACGGAACGTCCGGAATAATCGACACGTTTTCCGAGAAGGTTCTGACGGAAACGTCCGGATTTCCCTTTCAGCATATCGGACAGGGATTTCAGCGCTCTGTTCCCCGGCCCTGTAACCGGGCGGCCGCGGCGGCCGCTGTCGACCA
>CAZJRY010000072.1:0-11598 GCA_964548625.1 uncultured Mediterraneibacter sp. | reverse complement strand
CATAGGAACATTATATTGCCTGCCGAGTTCCTGCAAATTCTTAAGACCATACTAGAAAGGGCGGTAGATTTTTTCCTGCCGCCCTTTCTGTATGACGTTCAATCTTTTTTATAAGGACTGAGTTTGCAAGGTCTGCATGCTGCGGCACGGCAAAGCAGAGACTTCTGGCTTACAGGCTCGTTGCTGCGCCGAAACCGTCACGGATGGCATCGCCGATCTTTCCCAGCTTTACGCTGTCTCCGACAAGGCGGGTCTTAATGTGATATTTCTCCTTTATCGCATTTACCGCCGTAAGATCCGGGCGCATTCCGAATGCATTCACAACTGTATCCGCGGAAATCTTCTCCCGAGTACCGTCTTTTTTCTCCACGGTAAGTCCGTCAGACTCAATGCTTAACACCTTTGTCTCCGTAAGTATCGTCACTCCGTACTTGTTCAACTGATTGAACAGGGAAATCTTGTTGATGAACATGGCGTCCTTTGCGCACTCGTCAAGCATTTCCACAATGGTCACTCTTTTACCCATCTCTTTTGCCATCTCAAGCGCTCCGTCGCATCCTGACGATCCGCCTCCGCAGACGACGATATCCTCTCCTTTGATGAGAGAAGCGTCCCTGTGGCAGTCCAGCATTGTCACCACATTATCTCCGTCGATTCCCGGAATCGGAGGAATGAGCGGTTTTGCGCCGCATCCGATTATAATGTTGTCGCACTCGGCCAAGACCGGATTATCGGCTGTGATCTCGGTATTAAGACGTATGTCAACACCGAGTTTCTCAAGCTGTACAGCGTACCATTTTGTCAGGGAAGCAATGTTCTTCTTGAAACCTGCCGTGCAGATATCTCCCATCACACCTCCGAGCTTTCCGTTCTTCTCAAACAGCGTCACCTTATGTCCTTCGATGGCTGCAACTCTCGCCGCTTCCATGCCGCCGGGCCCTCCGCCGATCACGATGACATCTTTCGGTTCATCCGTTTTTTCAATCTTGAATCTGCGCTCTTCCATCGCCTGCGGATTCACAGAACAGCTCAGCTTCGTATGGCGGTTCCAGATCCGGCCGATGCAGTTCTCGTTGCAGCGCAGACACGGACGAATATCCTCCGGGTGTCCTTTCATCAGCTTGTTCGGAAGCTGGGGATCCGCGATCAGCGCTCTTCCCATGAGCACGAAATCCGCATTGCCGGATTCGATCAGTTCCAATGCCGTATCCGGGTTGTGTGTTCCGCCGTTTAAGATCGGAACACTTACTGCTTTTCTTGCCTCTGCCGTCACATAGGACATACAGGATTCTCCCAGATAAGAGGGCGGGAAAATATAATCCAGTGTCTCATAGCATCCGGCATCCACATCGAAGGCATCCACCCCTTCTTTTTCCAACATTTTCAGAATCGGGATGCTGTCCTCTATAGTTCTGCCTCCTTCGAAACGGTGGTCAAGAGAAATACGGAACAGGATCGGCATGTCCGGTCCCACTGCCTTTCGGATCGCACGGACGATCTCTTTCGGGAATCTCGCCCTGTTTTCCGGACTCCCGCCGTACTCGTCTGTTCTCTTGTTCCAAACCGGAGACATAAACTGATCCACCAGATATCCGGCATGCGCATGAACTTCCACAGCATCGTAGCCTGCGTCTCTTGCAAGCCCTGCCGCGAAAGCAAACCCGTCCATCACGCCTTTTATCTCTTCTTTTGTCATCTCATGGCAGAGTACGTTCGGATCAAACACAGACGGAATTGCAGATGCGGACATCGGAGGATTACCGAATGTGTCCGGATAAGCGTTTCTGCCGGTCCCGCATGTGATCTGACAGACAATCTTTGCTCCGTATTTATGTACGCAGTCACATACAGAAGTCAGCGCCGGAAGCACTGTGTAAGAGTCAAGATACCCCTCCATAGATCCCTGTGCGATCACCTCATTGAGCGGCTGGCAGCCCATAATGATCATGCCCACGCCGCCTTTTGCGCGCTCTGTAAAATAATCAACTTCCTGCTCGTCTTTTCTGCCACTGACAAATGCGGAGTTTGTTCCCATTGGTGACATGACGAGACGGTTTTTTACTTCCATCTTGCCGATGGAAAATGGTGTGAATAATTTCTCGTATTTCATACAGTTCCTCCTGAAATCAGTCTTCGTCAAACGGTGTCGCGTAATACTGGTAAACGTCATATTGAATGACGATTGGATCGGATGTGAAATCCACGCGGCCTATGCCGAAACAGGAAATATTGTTTACCCAGATATAGCGCGAATCATCGGTATCCAATACCGGCTTCGGCTGTGTTCCCATAATCGGAGGAAACTTTCCGTTTGAGTAATCCTCGGCTGCCTGCTCGGATCCGAGATCAATACGGCCTGTGTAGAACATATTGATGTGTGCTCCGTCATGTGTCTCGATCATGGCACGGCAGTCCACATCCACAATTCCATTCGGATGTACGATTGACCAGTCTGCTCCGATGGGAACGATCTTTCCGTGGATCTTGTCGCCCCAGACAGTACCGCCGGTAATCACACCTGTCACACGGGTATCTTTTGTCGGAAGCTTCTGGATGTACATATTCGCATCCACATCGATGGAATAGGTAAACAAGTGCTCGATTTTAAATTTGTTCAGTTTTAAATCTTCCATTACAGAACCTCCTTGTATAATTTATGGTATTTGACAATATTCTAACGTTCATATTTGTTGATCACAACGTCAAAAATCACAAAATTCAAATTCTTTTTCTACAATTTTGACAATCCATGTTCTTTCGATGTACAATATAGCTGTCAATCTGATAAGATTGAATAATTTGACATCAGCAGGCAGGTGTTCTATCTTGGACAAAACAGACGCTCTAATTGAACCGTTTTATGAAAAAGCAGTTTCCGCCATCGCGTCAGGCATCAGCATCCGGGATTTCACGCGGATGTGCTATCATTATTTTCATATTGACCTTATTGTTGTAGATGAGGGATACCGTCTCATCGACTGCGCCGGGAACAGACCCTATGATGACCCGTATTGGGAAATCCTTGCCGACTCCGGAAGTCCGACCGAGGAGACAATTATAAACGACTACTTAAAAGAAGGTTATCTGGAAACCATAGCACAGTCCGATAGTGCCATCTTCGTTAACTGGGGTGTTTGCCGGGATTATCCCCAGACAAGCGGACCAATCTATATTAACGGACAGTTGGCCGGGTTTCTCAGCCTGCTCTTCCTCGATCCTGAGCGGTTGGATTTTGCGCTGAAGCTCAATGCCGGTCTGTGCCGGCTCTACGCCATCCTCTTTAAGACAAACGGCTTTCAGGAACGGCAGACCCAAAACCCGATCAGGGAAGTGTTCGCCAAACAGTTCTTCGACACGAAGAACTATCCGAATGCTCCCCGAATCGAGGACTATCATTCCTATATCAATATCCGGCCTTCCTTTCTGATTGCGGTTGTCCGTTCCAAAAACGGAAAAAAGGCAGTCCTTGAGCATGTCAGAGGACGTTTCCGCTCCTTTTTCCCTGACATCATCTATCTGCATCAGGAGGGAGATCTGTACCTATTTCTGCCCGGGGTCTGCGAGGAAAACATGGAAAATATCCGAAACAAGCTTTTGGATTTTCTGGCAGAATATCAGCTCCTGATGGGCTGCAGCCGGATTTTTGACAGAATAGAAAAGCGCAGTGTGTATATTCAGCAGGCGGAATACGCGCTGAGGGCAGGATACCGGACTGATCCTGATAAACAGATTTTCCTTTTCCCGGACTATTATACTCAAGCAATACTCAGCGATGCTGCAGACACGCTTTTCTCGGAAAACGCCGTCCCACCGGAGCTTCTCACACTATGCAGCCTTGACGCGGAAAACCAGACGGACTATACCGAAAGTCTTGCAATCTATCTGTATGAGAGGAATAATCTGAACAGAGCAGCGGCGAAGCTTCATCTGCACCGCAACACGCTCAAATACCGTCTGGATAAAATCACAGATCTGACCGGGATTTCCCCTGATGAGCCGGACACTGCCCTGAAACTGCAGATGGGGTTTCTTATGATGGAGCTGCAAAAGCATTAACTGTTACTTTGTCAGTCCTGTTTACAACTTTACGGCAATGCTCCGTGATTTTTTACGGCAGTCAAAACAGGTATACCGTAGTTGGATTTCGTAAAAATGAGAACAGATATCAAAAATGACTTGATATCTGTTCTCTTTTCGTGTATGATAATGATATGAGTTAGAATGAACTAACTAAAAGAAAATAAATATATGTTACTTTTATTACTCTTCTACAGGAGGTTTCATATGAGTGTCGTTATCATCGGAGGCCATGACAGGATGGTCTGCCAGTATAAAAAAATATGTAAGCAGTTCAACTGCAAGGCGAAAGTATTCACGCAGATGTCAGCTTCCTTAAGTAAACAGATCGGAAGTCCCGACCTGATCGTGCTGTTTACGAATACCGTGTCCCATAAAATGGTGAAATGCGCGGTAGAAGAGGCGGGACGGTGCAATGCCTGCGTGGTGAGGTGCCATACAAGCAGTAAAAATGCGCTGGAAGAAATCCTGTGCAATGCGTGCGTCTAATCTGTTTTTTCGCCGACGAATACGATCACGGAGCGTTCGCCGAGGATGATGGTGTCTCCTGCTGCGGGCATTTTGGCGTCCGGGAAGATCTGCCGGTTCGGGTCGCCGGTGTTGACCGCGATCTTCCAGCAGTAATATTCCGGCAGATCCGGAAGTGTAAGCTCCGCGGCATACCAGTATGCGTTGACTGCCACATAGACGAGGTCCTCCCGGCATTCTTCTTCATCATATCCGGCGAAAAGGACGCAGGATGCATATCCGTTTTCCAGATGTTCGTTATCCCACGGCGTCAGCCCGTGGATGCTCGTGGACGGGAAGCCGATATAGCTCGGTTCCAGATCCTTTCGTATTGCCGGGTGTTCTTTGCGAAAGGCGATCATATACCGGAAAAAATCAAACAGATCCTTGTTCTTGTGCAGCAGACTCCAGTCCAGCCATGAGATCGGATTGTCCTGGCAGTATGGATTATTATTTCCATAGCGCGTATCTCCGAATTCATCCCCGGAAAGGAACATGGGAGTTCCCCGGCTGCACATGAGTACGGCGCAGGCATTTTTGATCATCCGGAAACGCAGCGCGAGAATTTCCGGAACCTCTGTATCCCCTTCCGCACCGCAGTTCCAGCTGTTGTTGTCATCAGATCCGTCTGTGTTATCCCAGCCGTTCGCCTCATTATGTTTCTGATTATAGCTGTACAGATCATAGAGCGTGAATCCGTCGTGGCAGGTCAGAAAGTTGACGGAAGCATTGCCGCCCCGGTAGACCGGGTCATACAGATCCGGAGAACCGGTCATCCTCTGCGCGGCGATTCCCGCCATTCTGCTGTCTCCTTTCAGGAAACAGCGCATATCGTCACGGTAACGTCCGTTCCATTCCGCCCAGCGTTTCCACGACGGGAAAGACCCTACCTGATAAAGACCGCCCGCGTCCCATGCCTCGGCAATAAGTTTTACATTTCCAAGGATCGGATCAAAAGCAAGGCTCCGAAGAAGCGGAGGCTGGTTCAGGGGAGTGCCGTTGCCGCTTCGTCCGAGAATGGAAGCCAGGTCAAACCGGAAACCGTCCACACGGTAGTCTGTCACCCAGTAGCGCAGGCAGTCAAGGATCAGCTCCTGTACGACGGGATGGTTGCAGTTCAGTGTATTTCCGCAGCCGCTGAAGTTATAGTATTTTCCGTCAGGAGTGAGCATATAGTAGATATTGTTGTCAAATCCCTTAAAACAGAAAGACGGCCCCATTTCATTCCCTTCAGCCGTATGGTTGAACACGACGTCCAGGATCACGTCGATCTCATTGTCGTGCAGTGCCTTGATCAGACGTTTCAGCTCCATCCCTTCACGGTTATATTCGATACTGGAGGAATAGCTTGTATTCGGCGCAAAGAAGCAGACCGGATTATATCCCCAGTAGTCCAGAAGTTCGTTCTGATCGATCAGACGCACGTCCCGCATTTCGTCGAACTCAAAGACGGGCATCAGTTCCACGGCATTGATTCCAAGTTTTTTCAGATAAGGGATCTTTTCTTCCAATCCCTTAAACGTACCCGGACAGGATACGCCGGAGGAGGAAGATTTGGTAAATCCGCGGACGTGGAGCTCATAGATCACCAGATCTTCCATGGGGATCGGTTCGCTCCGCTCCATGCCCCAGTCAAAGTTGTTCTGTACGACCCGGGCACGGTAGCCGTGCCGGGGATTGTTCGTGCATCCCCACCGGCTCTGCCCGGTGACAGCGCGGGCATAGGGATCCAGCAGGATCTTTGTTTTGTCAAACCGCAGTCCTTTTTTTTCATCGTAGGGGCCGTCCAGACGGTAAGCATATTCAAATTCTTCGATATCCAGTCCGAACACGATCATGGAATAGACAAAACCGATCTTGTAATTGTCCGGAAATTTTAAAGCGGCGAAAGGTTCTTCCGCATCCCGGTGAAAGAGCAGCAGTTCGCAGGACGTCGCACCGTGTGACTGGATCGTAAAATTGACGCCGCCCGGGATCACGGTGGCTCCGAAGAAACGGAAAAACCCGGGGCGTACCTGAAATCCCGATATTGTATCCAGAGGTTTTAGCTGGCGTCCGGGGACGAGCACCAGATCTGATGTGTGCGGTGACATGAAAGCCATCTCCTTTCTCAGTGCTGTATGTCTCTATTATAAGCCGAAAATACGGGGAAATCAAAGAAAAGAGTGGAAGAACCGTGTTTCCGGAATCGTTATTAAGAGTACTTGACTTCTGCTGCCTTTTTCCTTTATTCTGTACGAGAAGGATACAGGGGGAAGATTTGACAAATGTTTATTTCAACAGGAAAAGAAAATGATCCCGGAATTGACTGGGGAGCATTTTACAAAACAATTATAGGACTTGTAGTGCCTATGGCGCTCCAGAATCTTATCAATGTAGGGGTGACGGCGGCCGACGTCGTCATGCTCGGCGCGGTGGGAGAAACGGCGCTTTCCGGAGCTTCTCTTGCGGGACAGGTGCAGTATATCATGACGCTTTTCCTTTTCGGGCTTACCTCAGGGGCTACGGTCCTGACTGCGCAGTACTGGGGCAAAGGCGACCGGGAGACTATTGAGAAGATTCTTGGGATGACAGTGAAGGCAGCGGTTCTTGTGACAGTTCTGTTTACAGCGGCGGCGTTCGCGGCGCCGTCACTTCTGATGCGGATTTTTACTTCAGATCCCGCGGTAATCGCGGAAGGTGTGAAGTATCTGCGAATTGTCGCATTTACCTATATCATGATCGGAGTGACTCAGGCCTATCTCTATGTGATGCGGAGCGTGGAGCGTGTTGTAGTGGCGACAGTGGTGTATCTCTGTTCGCTGCTCTGTAATATTGTAATGAATTCTGTCTTTATCTTCGGTCTGTTCGGCCTGCCGGCAATGGGAGTTTCCGGCGCGGCGCTGGGAACCCTGTGCGCCCGTACTCTGGAGGTTATCCTGACAGCCGGATATGCCCGCATCTTTAACAACGAGATCAAGCTTCGCCCGAAATATATCCTGCATATAGACAAGGCATTGTTCCGTGATTTTATGACATATGCCCTTCCTGTAGTCGCAAATGAGATTATGTGGGGAATGGGTACTGCCGCCAACACCGCGATCCTCGGACATCTGGGAAGCGCCGCGGTAGCCGCAAACTCTGTGGCGCAGGTGGCGAGGCAGCTCGCGACAGTCGTATCTTTCGGACTATCCAGTGCGGCGGCGATCTGCCTGGGCAAGACGATCGGGGAGAAAAAGCCGGAATACGCCCGTGCATATGCGAAACGCTTTATTCTGCTCAGTCTGTTCATGGGGATAATGGGCGGGCTGATGATACTGGCGGTCTCAGGACCTGTCGCGGCAGTACTTTCGCTGACAGATACGGCAAAAAGTTATCTGAGGATCATGTTTTTTGTCATGTCCTATTTTGTGGTTGCGCAGGCGTTTAACACGACCATGGTAGTGGGAATCTTCCGCTCCGGAGGAGATACCCGCTTCGGGCTGATCATGGACGTGAGCACCATGTGGGGATGCTCCATCCTGCTCGGAATGATAGCGGCGTTTGTTTTAAAACTGAGCGTGCCGGTCATATATGTGATTCTGATGAGCGATGAGATCATCAAGATTCCGATCACGATGTGGAGATATCGGAGTTATAAGTGGCTGAAGGATGTAACCAGAATAGAAACCCGGAAGATTCCATGATGATCATACCCATGATTTTTCTATGATTTTGGATTCTCAGATCTCAGGAACGGTTATGTACAAAAACAGCCGTAGTGTGGTATACTACCTCATATGGCGGATTCTGACATCTACGTCAGAATAAGTCTTAGAAAGAAAGAGGGTTATGGATCATGGCAGAAAAACAGAATACAAACGAATGTACAGAAGCATCCTGTACAGGATGTGCTCATGCGGATACGTGCGGCAGCAGGAAAACAGATTTCCGTGAGCCGGCGAATATGTACTCTTCGATCGGAAAAGTGATCGGGGTTGTCAGCGGAAAAGGGGGAGTCGGAAAGTCCTTTGTGACAGCATCTCTTGCGAGAATGATGAGAGAGAAAGGCTGTAAAGTGGGGATCCTTGATGCGGATATTACGGGACCGTCCATCCCGAAGATGTACGGTGTCCATACGAAAGCATCTGCGACAGAAGAGAATATTATTCCGTGTACAGCAAAAGACGGGACAAAGATCATGTCCGTCAATCTGCTTCTGGAAGACGAGTCGGCTCCGGTCATCTGGAGAGGACCTATCATTGCAGGCGTTGTGAAACAGTTCTGGACAGACGTTATGTGGGGAGAGATGGACTATCTTTTTGTAGATATGCCGCCGGGAACAGGCGATGTACCGCTGACGGTATTCCAGTCTCTTCCGGTTGACGGCGTGGTTATCGTCACTTCACCGCAGGATCTTGTACGGATGATCGTGAAGAAAGCGGCTAACATGGCAGAGCAGATGAACATTCCTGTACTCGGTATCGTGGAGAACTACAGTTATGTGAAATGTCCGGATTGCGGCAGGGAGCTCAAAGTATTCGGCGAGAGCAATATTGAACAGATTGCTGCGGAGATGGACGTTCCGGTGCTCGGAAAGATGCCGATCGATATGGATCTGGCAGAAGCAGTTGAAGAAGAGCGCTTCTATGAAGTGACGAACCCGTATATGAATGATGTGCGATTTTAAGGCGGAAGGACATAGTATGACAGGAGAGAAGATATTTTTATGGCGGGACGGCGAGTATCATTATCCGGCGGCATACGGTTTTGTTCCGTTTTTAACCGGTTATATTCATGAAGACGGTCATGTCCGTCCGGCTATGATCGTTGTGCCGGGCGGAGCTTACCGCAATGTATCTCCGTCGGAGGGGCAGCTTCCGGCGGAGGAGTTTTACCGTGCGGGCTATAATGTATTTGTGCTGGCGTATACGGTAAATCTTCTGGACGAGCCGCTGAAACTTCAGCCGCTCCATGACATTTCCCGGGCGGTACGTATAATCCGCGCAGATGCGGGGAAATACGCGGTTGATCCTGAGAAGATTGCTCTGTGCGGATTCTCGGCGGGAGGACATCTCTGTGCAAGCCTGTGTGTGCATTGCGGAGATATCGTGGATCCTGATCCGAAGTATCAGGCAGTGCCGAACCGTCCGGATGCGGCGGTCCTCTCATATCCGGTGATCACATCCGGAGAATACGCGCACCGGGATTCCATGACCGCGCTGCTTGGCAGTGAGCCGACGGAAAAGGAACTCGCATACATGTCTCTTGAGAAGCATGTTACGGCTGAAACACCGCCTTGCTTTCTCTGGCAGACTGTGACGGATGCCACGGTTCCTGTCGAAAACAGTTATCTTTTTGCGGAGGCGTGCAGGAAAAGCGGAGTCTGTTTTGCGCACCATGTATTTTCAGAAGGCGTACATGGGATGTCCGTAGCTACTGAACAGTGGTTGGAGGGGGACTGCGGCGTTCCTTACACGCTGGAACAGATCAGATTGCTGGCGGATGCTGTCTCACAGGGGCGGACGGTTTATCCGGAGGAGAAAGGCGCTGAGATAATGGAGGATTTCGGTCTGAACGGGCAGAAGAAAGAAAAACGGACGCCTGAGGAAAAAGCCGCGATCCGCGATACTCTGAAAGAAGTAGGGATCTGGCCTCATCTTGCCGAAGACTGGCTGGGTAAGATATGGCAGAAGGGATAAAGTATGCTGAGAAGAGAGACACAGGAAGCAGGATGTGCATAATATGATAGAAAGATAAATAAGGAGCTCTTTCTGTTATGGCATATGAGACATTTGAAAAAGTAGAAGGGATCATTCAGGGAATCAACAGGGGCGACGACTGCTGCTCTATGACCTTGTCCGTCATCAGCGACTCTAATATTGTAAATGTAGTCGTATCCGGGGATACGACCGTGGTCGATAATGTACGGCTGCGTTCCGGTATGCGCATCGCTGCATTCTATGATACAAATCTGCCTACACCGGCTGTATATCCTCCGCAGTACCGGGCAGAACTGATCACGTCTCTGAGAAGAGGACAGCAGGTGCTGCTGGATTATTTTGACGATGAGCTTGCATCAGCCGACGGTTCTCTGAAACTGAATATCGGACCGATGACAAATGTGATGACGCTGAACGGGCAGCAGTATACCTGCAGCCCGGAGAATATGGAACTGCTTGTCTATTACACGGCGGGTACATTCAGCGTGCCGGCACAGACAACACCCCAGAAAGTAATTGTGATGTGTCAGTATTAAGTTAACAGGAAAATACACAGAATATGGGAAACAGCCTCCGGCAGAAATCTGTCGGAGGCTGTTTTCCGGATTCAATCCATCATTTTTGACAATTTTATATAGAAAGCGTTCAATGCCTCACAGTATGCGTTTGAGATCGGGCATATAACCGCGATATGCCTGTCAGCGATCTGCACTTCATGGGTAATCTGGATAATATAATCATACATGTATTTAAAAAATTCTTTGTTGGTGGGTTTCCTATCTCGATCTGACCGTTTGAAGATGACCTCGAGCAGTTCGATATTATGAGAATTCCACACGAAGTTTACGATCGTGCGCAGATTCTTCTCAACACAGCTCCAGGTTGTGTGGAAGTGTTTTGCTACGTCAAAATATAAGTTCTTTGTAATACAGTCAATACGTCCCTCGTCTTCAAGAATAAGGCGGAGACCGTATACAACATAATTATACCCTGTGTAAGAACGGCTGACGCCAAAGGAATCCAGAGTGTTGACAATTACTTTTTCATAGTCCATCCGCAAGCCCTCACTTATCTGATAAGAGCCACCTGTTCTCCGGCACACCTATAATATCGTAAAATGCAGGGTTTTGTCAGACAAGGAAAAGAATTCGACTATTTTCGACCCCGGATCCGGAAAGTCTGCGGACGAAAATGACCGCTCCAGTCCTGCGAATATGATCTATGCAGTCTGAGCGGTCATTTTCTCTCAACCACTTTTCGATATAAATCCATTTTCTCAGAGCCTATAGGCGTAATCTCTGCCGGTTCCGTCATCGTCTCTGTATGTTACGCT
>CAZJRY010000071.1:0-11921 GCA_964548625.1 uncultured Mediterraneibacter sp. | reverse complement strand
GGAGTGACAACAAGAATACAGGCTGTCCGGAAGATAAAGGAGTCCGGAGAATTGTAAAAAAAGAGAGAATTTCCTCATACTCAGGTATGATGCGATTCTCTTTTTTTAGTGCTATAATATATGGTTATAAATTACAGTTTTATTTTATGCGTGAATATTATCCGGAAAATACGTTTATTTTTTAGAAAAGAAGGGTACATATGGAAAAGAGTACGGTAAATAAGAAGATACTGGAAGCTCTCCGCTGTTTTCTGAAAGGCACGAAAGTAACATGGGAAGACGGGATATCGGCGGGAGAGTGGAGGGAGCTGTTCGCCCTGTGTCAGCATCATCAGATCCTTCCGATGGTCTATGAGACAGTATACAGCTGCCCGGCATTGAAAAGTATGCCGCCGCAGGAAACGCAGGCGGTCAAAAGCATGGTTGTCCGTCAGGTGATGATCCAGAGCAGGAAGACGGAAGAATTCCTTATGCTATACAGAAAACTTCTGGAGAAAGGTCTCACTCCCGTAGTCGTGAAAGGGATTATCTGCAGGAATATGTACCGGGAACCGGATTACCGAAGCTCCGGAGATGAGGATGTGCTGATCCCCCGGGAGCAGTTCCGGAAGTGCCACGATGTATTTCTGGAGAACGGGATGAAGCCGGTACAGCCGGACAAGGATCCGGACGCGGAGGGGGAAGTCCCTTATTATAAGGAGAACGGAATATTACATATCGAACTCCACAAGGAACTGTTCTCATCAGAGTCAGAGGCTTACGGTGAACTGAACGGCCTGTTCGCGGACGCGTTCGGCAGGATGATGCAGGAAGAGATCGGCGGGGTAAAGGTATACACCATGTCCCGCACGGATCATCTGCTTTATCTGATCCTGCATGCGTTCAAACATTTCCTGCACAGCGGGTTCGGCATCCGCCAGGTATGCGATATTACGCTTTACGCGGAGCAGTACGGGGAGGATATCGACTGGGAATACATACTGGAGAAATGCCGCGGCGTCCACGCTGACGTTTTTACCGCGTCCCTGTTCGATATCGGAAAGAAAGAGCTGGGCTTTGATCCTGAGAAAGCCTGCCTGCCGGAAAGCTGGTCGTCTGTGGAGGCGGACGGGGCGGAGCTCCTTGAGGATCTGCTGGCGGGAGGCGTGTTCGGAGACGCCAGCATGAGCCGGAAACACAGCAGCAATATCACTCTTCAGGCTGTCATGGAGGATAAGAAAGGAAAGAAAGCACGGCCGTCTCTGATCCGTTCTCTGTTTCCGGACAGGCGGTATATGGAGAGAAACTATACATATCTGAAGGATTATCCGTTCCTTCTGCCCGCCGCATGGCTGTCCAGGATCGGCAGATATCTGAAGGAGTCGGGAAAGACGGACGGAAATGACGCCAAAGAGAGCATCGAGATCGGCACGCAGAGAGTCGAACTGATGAAAAAATATAAGATCATTCAATAATGAATTCGGATTTCTGTAAATAACAGGCGTATCGCGCGCATGCGATACGCTTGTTTGGCTTTTTTTGAGCATTGACAATCATTTGAATTGTGTTATGATGTGTAATCATATATAAAGCCATGGATAAAGAGACGCATGTCAACAGAGAGACGCCCGGGCTGAACCGCGGTCGGAAGGGAGATATATAGTATGGATGAAGAAAACAAGAACGCGCATAAGAACAATCCGGCCTTTGAATCCCTTGATATTCTTATATCGAGATGGAAGGACGGGACCTTCAGGGAGATAATAGACGACTGGAAATGGATATTCAGCTACAGCGCCAGATATAAAGGCGCGATCGTATTTTACACGGTGCTCGGCATTTTCAGCACATCTATGGGGCTGGTCAGCAGCGTGGCGAGCAAGTACATGATCGACATCATAACCGGCTATGAGACGAGCAAGCTGTGGATCATGATCGCCGTCATGGTCGGGAGCGCGGCTTTCAGTCTCATATTCA
This sequence comes from uncultured Mediterraneibacter sp., assembly GCA_964548625.1. Classification (GTDB taxonomy): domain Bacteria; phylum Bacillota; class Clostridia; order Lachnospirales; family Lachnospiraceae; genus Mediterraneibacter. The sequence continues at coordinate 9,965 of CAZJRY010000071.1, read as the reverse complement.
GCAGCATTATCAGCAGGATCTCCACGAAGCTGAGTATTGACATCAACAATGATATCCAGGCGGATATTTTTGACAAGATCGTTGACGCGGACTGGCTTGCGCTCAACAAGTATTCCAACGGAGATATCCTTAACCGGTTCAACGGAGATATCAGTACGGTCAGCAGCAACGCGATCAGCTGGCTTCCCACCATTATCATAGCTGTCTATAATTTCATCGCCACTTTCTTTGTGATCCTGCATTATGACCGGATCATGGCGGTGATCGCTCTGGGAAGCGCTCCGGTCATGCTCCTGATGTCGAGGTTCATGATCAAGAGGCAGAGGGACTACAGCAAGAAAGTCCGGGAGATGAGCAGCGAGCTTATGACCTTCGAGGTGGAGGCGTTCTACAATTTCGACACGATCAAATCCTTCGGCGTGGCGCCGCATTACAGCAGGAAAATGCGCTGGTGGCAGGGGAAGTTCCGAGATATAAGCCTCAAGTATAATTTATTCTCGATCAAGACAAGCATATTCATGTCCGTACTCGGGAATATCGTTCAGTACGCGGCGTTCGGTTACTGTCTGTTCCGTCTGTGGACCCATGACATCACATACGGCACGATGACGCTTTTTCTTCAGCAGAGGAGCAGCCTGTCGTCGGCATTCAGCAACGTAGTTTCCATCATCCCGTCATTTCTGAACAGTTCGGTATCCGCGCACAGGATACGGGAGCTGGTAGAACTTCCGAAAGAAGTGCATATCCCGGAGAGCGGGGAGATGGATAAATACGTTGACAGAGGATTCGAGGTGCGGATGGACGACGTGAACTTTTCCTATGTGGAAGGGACGCGGGTGATAACGGACTCCGATTTCCGGGCAAATCCGGGAGAGATCGTAGCCCTTGTGGGACCGTCCGGCGAGGGGAAGACGACCATGATCCGCCTGATACTCGGTCTTGTGAGACCGGAGAACGGAGATGTGAAGCTGCGGGCGGCCGGCGGACAGGAGATCGCGATGAACGCGGAGACCCGTCATCTGTTCGCGTACGTTCCTCAGGGAAACACGATCCTGTCGGGAACCATTGCCGAGAATATGAGAATGGTGAAAGAGGACGCCACGGACGAAGAGATCATCGAGGCATTGAAAGTTTCCTGCGCGTGGGATTTTGTGGAGAAGCTGCCGCTGCAGATCAACAACAGTGTCGGAGAGAGGGGGCGCGGCCTGTCGGAAGGACAGGCGCAGAGGATCGCCATAGCGCGCGCTATCCTGAGGAACGCCCCGATCCTGCTTCTGGATGAGGCGACCTCGGCGCTGGACGTGACGACAGAGAGGACTGTGCTGCGCAATATCGTCAGGCAGCATCCGAACAAGACCTGCATTGTGACGACGCACAGACCGAGTGTCCTGAACCTCTGTCAGAGAGTCTACCGGGTGATGGAGACACATGTCACGGAGCTGAACAAGGAGGAATCGAGCCGCATGGCGATGGATTTCTGATCCGCCGCGGGATTCCGGAGACAAAAGTCCGGAAAAATGAGGGATGGCCATGAGAGAGAGAGTTGTGGATACAAGTGAATATGTCTCCGTACTCCGGGAGATCGCGGAAGAGGGAAAAGTCGTATCGCTCCGTATATCGGGGAACAGCATGTCGCCTTTTCTCTCGCACGGAAGGGACTATATCTATTTTACGAAGCCGGACAGAGAGCTGAAGAGAGGCGATATGGTATTCTACCGGAGGGAGAACGGGCAGTATGTCATGCACCGTATCCGGAAGAAGAGGAAAGACGGCTATTACATTGTCGGGGACGCGCAGACAGACATAGAGGGACCGGTACGGCGGGAGCAGATATTTGCCCTGATCGTCAGAGTGAAGCGGAAAGGAAAGTTCATGGGTCCCGGGGACTTCTGGTGGGAGTTCTTTGAGCATATATGGATACGCCTTATCCCGGTGCGCCGTCCGCTCGTGAGGATGTATTCCGTGTTATATAAGCTGAAACACTCCGCGCGGAATGAGGCGTGATATATACGGAAGACAGCTGGCAATACGCGGAAAGTAATGGTAATATAGAAGAGGATATTCCGAAAAACGTAAAATTATGCTATAATTACTGACTGTAGTTTCAGATTGGTGTAAAAAAGGGGATCATATGATAGATATACATACACATATTTTACCGGGAATGGACGACGGAGCCGCGGATATCTATGACACGATCGAGATGGCGGCGCTGGCAAGAGATAACGGGACTACTGTCATAGTGGCGACTCCGCACTGCAATATCCCCGGCGTATATTCAAACTATTTCGGCAGCGAATACTGCGAGGTACTGCGGAGGACAAAAGACATATTGCGGAAGGAAGTGCCGGAGATCACGCTTCTGGCGGGAATGGAGGTATTTACCACGGAGGAGCTTCCGAGACTTCTGACGGAGGGGAAGATATTCCCGGTCAACAGGACAAGATATGTCCTGATGGAGTTTGACTTCGGCGAGGATCCGGATTTCGCGGACGAGATTCTGAGGCAGGTGAAAGAGGTGCGCGCGATACCGCTGATAGCCCATGCCGAGCGCTACGAGTTCGTTCAGGACGATCCGGAGACCGTATCCGGATGGAAGAAGCGCGGCTATGAGGTACAGGTCAATAAGGGGAGCTTTATGGGGAGGTTCGGACAGCGCGCGCAGAGGACGGCGTTTGAACTTTTGAATCACAATCTGGTGACGGCTGTCGCAAGCGACGCGCACAGCCCGGTCAGGCGGACCACCTGTATGGCGGACGCGTACGATCATCTGAGCGGAGAATATCCGGAGGAATATCTGGACGTGCTGTTTGAGAAGAACCCGCGGAACATCTGCAACGGGCTCAGGCCGGTGCAGTTCCGCAGGATCCCGTTTGAAGATACATATACGGACCGGAGGAGGCGGGCGCAATGAGAAGATTGAGAATCGCGGCAGTCGTGCTGTTTATCCTGTCCCTTGCCGTGTATGCCGGATATAATATATACGCGGAGATCATCAGCGACACAGAGCCGCCCGTGATCACGTCCGAATCAGATACGATATCCGTCAGCGTGGAATCGGAAGATGATTCGGAGCTTTATCAGGGACTTACGGCAGTGGATAACAGAGACGGCGATCTGACCGACTCGATAAGGATATCATCCATGTCCAATTTTACCGAGGCGGGAATACGGGAGATTACGTACGCTGTGTTCGACAGCTCCAATCTGGGGACCACTTATACGCGGACGCTGGAATATACGGATTATACTCCGCCGCAGATCGAGCTGTCGTCTCCGCTGCGGTATACGCTTGATGAGATGTCGGACGTTGACCTGACCGAGAACATGAGCGTGGATGACTGCCTGGACGGAGATATCACTACCCAGATCCGGGCGACCTATAATGACGCCACATATGTACAGCAGGCCGGGGACTATTCCGTGACCGTGCAGGTCAGCAACAGCGGCGGGGATACATGTACCGTGGCTCTTACGGTAACTGTAACGGATCCTTCTGACGAAGAGGAGAGCCTGAAGTATTACCCTCTTCTCTCCCAATATATCGTCTATGCCGAAGAGGGCGGTTCTGTTGATTATGACTCTCTGATCACGGGATTCGAACGCAATGGGACGGAATACCTTTTCGGGGAAGAGGACGACGACTTCATGCCGGGCAGCCGGGGAGACGTAGCCATCTCCGGCGACGTGGACTTCGATGAAGCCGGGAGCTATACGGTTGATTACAGTTTCACAACAGAGGACGGCGTTACCGCGACGACAAAATTAACAGTAGTAGTGGGGTAGTATGGATGGAAAAGACGACCGGTCAGACACTGGAAAATTATAAGATAGAGCCTTTTACACTGATACATGATATCCTTGTAAACTGGTGGGCGATCATCCTGGGCGCTCTCGCGGCGGCTATGGTCACATACGTAGTGTTAAATGTCAGATATGTCCCCGAGTATACGACTTCGACGACTTTTGTGGTATCCTACAGGAATACATCGGCGTCCTACTCCTCTCTGGGCTCATCGAGCACCATGGCAGCCACGTTCCAGAAAGTGATAGAGAGCAACGCCATGCAGGATATTCTCTGCGAAAAGCTGGGGACAGATGAGATCGACGCCGACATTCAGGTTGAAATAGCCGGGGAGACAAATCTGCTGGAACTGTCCGTGACAGCGGACACCCCGCAGGAGTCGTTCGACATCATGGAGGGGATTCTGGATAATTATTCCGGCATCTCTCTTTATACAGTCGGAGATATTGTCCTGAATATACTGCAGGATCCGAGTATTCCGTTTTCGGCGGATAATCCGCTGCAGACGGAAACCGCGATGAAGGAAGCGTTCGCGGCGGGGGCCGCGGTCCTTATCTTTCTGTTCGGCCTTCTTTCGGTGATGAAGGATACCCTGAAGACAGAGGAAGACGTCAGCGGCAAGCTGGACGCGAGGAGTCTGGGAGAGATAGCGTATGAAATCAAGTATAAATCCGTCGGAGAACTGCTGAGACACAAGAACAAGGGGATTCTGATAAACGATCCTCTCGCCGGGTTCGGGTTTGTGGAGAGTTTCCGGAAGTTCTCATCCAAAGTAGAGTACAGGATGGAGAAAGAGGGATGGAAGGCTCTGGCCGTGACAAGCGTGTCCGAGAATGAGGGAAAGTCTACGGTGGCCGCGAATCTCGCGATCAGCCTCGCGCAAAAGGATTACAGGGTCATACTTATAGACGGGGATCTCAGACGTCCGTCGCAGTTCCTGCTCTTCGGACTGCGCCCGAAGGATGAGAATGAACTGGGAGAGTTCCTGAAACGGGAGGAGAAGAGGTTCAGCCTTCTGATGAAAACGGGTGTGCCGAAACTGTATGTCATCGGCGGGCGGAACTGTTATTCTTCTTCCACGGATATCCTTCAGGGAGAGATCGCCGGAAAATTCCTGCAGCGCTGCAGAGAGTCCGTAGATTATATCATAATCGATACGCCTCCGACGGGCGTGCTGGGCGACGCGGAGCTGTGGGGGCAGTGCGCGGACGCGGTTCTTTTCGTGGAGCGGCAGAACTTTATCTACGCGGAGGACATTAACACGATGCTTGACAAATTCCGCATGCAGAACACGCGGATCCTCGGCGTAGTGCTGAACGGCGTCCAGTCGTTCGGAAAGGTGATCAGCTCCACGGTCGGCCAATACAGCAGCAGGTACGGCGAATACGGCAATTACGGCAAGAGACACAGGGAAAGTGAAAATGAGTGATATTATGACGGAAACCGGGAATAAAAATACAGTCGAGATCGAGAAAATAGATATTCTGAATCTGGCGGCGGACATTTGGAACGGATTCAAGAGACTCTGGGCGCTGATGGCTGTGATCGTTATTGTATGTACGCTCCGTTCGTATTTTTCCACAAGCTTTTCCTATACGCCGCAGTATGTCGCGTCCGCCACGGTGTCGGTGACAACGGCGGGAGGTTCTTACAATAATATCGAGGCGGCTCAGGAGATGGCTTCGATCTTTCCGTACATTCTGACGAGCGGAGTGCTGGAGGACGTTGTAAAGAACGATATGGGGCTGGATTATCTTCCGGGAACGATCAGCGTGGAGGCGGAGGACGGGATGAATATGCTGACCATATCCGTTTCCTCCGACGATCCCCAGCTGGCTTATGATACGCTGACATCTGTGATCGAAAATTATCCGGAGGTCGCGGAATATATCTTCGGGGAAACGAATCTCCGGATCCTTGACGAGACGGGCATACCGTCAGATACGAGGAAAGAAGTCGTCATACGGGGTTCCTACAGAAGAGGCGCCTTGCAGGGGCTGATCATCAGCGGCGGGCTTCTCTGCCTGTACGTATTCTTTAAGCGCACCGTGAGGACAAAGGAACAGCTGAACAGACAGATCAATCTCCATGATCTCGGCAGCCTGCCGTATGTAAAGACGAAAAAGAGAAAAAATAAAGCGTACAATAATCTCTGCCTTCTGAACCAGAGAGTCGCGCCGGCGTACGAAGAAGCCATCCGCCGTCTGAGGATACGCGTGATGAGGGAGTCCGGGGAACAGGAAGGCGGAAAGATCATCATGGTCACAAGCTCCGTGCCGGGCGAGGGCAAGACCACGATCGCCGTGAACCTTGCCATAGCGATAGCGCGGCAGGGAAAGTCGGTCATCCTTGCCGACTGTGATCCGAGAAATCCGTCCGTGGCGAAGGTGATGGATAACAGCGGGAAACATCCCGGGATCGGGGCCGTCTTAAAGGGAAAAGTCACCCTGAAACGGGCCCTCTCCGATCCGGGCATCCCGGATGCGGACATGCGGGTCCTGTTCGGCGGTCCGCCCAATACTGACGACGCGTCCCTTCTCGGCTCGGTCAGGATGGAACATGCCGTCGCCTCGATGCGGCACAGCGCGGACTATGTGATCCTTGACACCGCGCCCGCGCAGCTTCTCGCGGACGCTTCCCAGCTTGCCAAATATGTGGACACAGTCCTGTATGTGATCCGCTGCGACTACACAAAGATGAATAAGATAAGAGCCGGCATTGAATCGCTGACTATGAGAGACGTAAATATAATGGGATATGTGTTCAACGGAGACATAAACCAGAAGCCGAACCGGTACGGGTATGGTTACGGCTACGGATATGGCAGATACGGAAGCTATGGGAGATACGGGCGTTACAGCGGATATTCCCGTTACGGAAGGAAACACAGGGATACCGGAAAGACAAGGGATGATTCCGGACGCGTCATAAAAGAATAAAAGCACTGCGCGGGAACAGGAGGCGGAATAAATGGCAAAGAGACGGAGAAGAAAAAAGAAAAAGGGACTGAAGCAGATGATCATGGAACATAAGGCGGCTTCGGCTGTGATCGGAATGTTCCTTGTCTGTATACTCGTTGTGGGCGGTATCATCGGAATGATCGCGTGGAACCTGTATCACGGCAGCGTCGGCATCGTAGACGCGGACGACGTGGATTCGACTGCGGATGAAGTCCAGATCGCCAGAAAAGATTCCAATGATGACGATGTGATCAATGTTCTTCTCGTGGGATCGGATTCGCGCGATCCGGACGCCGAGCTGGGAAGGTCGGACACGATGATCGTGGTATCCTATAATAAAGCCGAGAACAAAGCGACGGCGCTGTCATTTCTCCGCGATACGCTCGTAGAGATCGACGGCTACGGACAGAGCAAGCTGGGCCATACGTTCGCCTACGGCGGAGTCGGCCTTACGATCAATACGATCAATGAGCAGTTCGATCTGGACATTCAGGATTATATTGTTGTAAATTTTGAGAACCTCGTGGATATCATCGACGAGCTGGGCGGCATAGAGGTGACACTTACCGAAGAAGAGGCGGAATATTATCGGGAAAACGGCATGCCGGATATTCAGGCGGGAACCGTCACCCTCACAGGATCGCAGGCTCTGGCACACGCGAGAAACCGGAGTCTGGATAATGATTTCGGGCGCACGGAACGGCAGAGAGATGTGCTCTACGGCATCTACAATAAGATGATGGAGAATAAAAGTCCGTCCACGGTCCTTTCGCTGATCACTTATTGTATGACTCAGGTATCAACGAATATGAGTGTGACGGATATCTACAGTATCGCGACGGACGTGCTGGACGCGGATCATCTGCTCACACAGACGGCCGCGATCCCGGCGGACGGAACTTACGAGTTCGCGACCTATGACAGTATGTCCGTGCTTGAGATCGATCTGGAGGCGAATAAGGAATATATACAGGAACTCCTGTATTGATCCTTGCGTTGTGCTATAATCAGGACAGTGTGAAAAATAATGAAAATACTATACGGGGATTATGGGGATATGCGGATCAAAAGACACAGATTTTATCGCAACAGGGAGGCCGCCATTAAGGGAGCGGCCCTTTTTTTACTTGACGTGGTCCTGATCATGGTATGTATGGTCGGAGCGCTCTGGATGAGGTTTGACTTCAGGTTTGCAAACATAGAGCCGGTGTTCTGGGAATCGATATGCAGTTATATGTGGATCAACGTTATATGCACAGTGCTGATCAACGCGTTCTGCAGGCTGTATACGAGTCTATGGAGATTTGCCAGCCTGGAGGAGCTTAAAAACGCGATCGTCGCGATCATTCTCTCATCTTTCATACAGTTTTTCGGAATGAGGCTGCTGGGGCTGTCTGTACCCAGAAGCTATATATTTATCTATGTGATGCTGCTTGCCATATGCATTATCGGACCGAGGTTTTCCTACCGTTTCCTGAGGATCGCGTTCCACAATCAAGAGATCATATGGCGGTCCAGACCGGTAGTCACAATGGTGGTAGGCGCCGGTTCCGCCGGGTATATGCTGATCCGGGAAATGAAGAACAGCAGGCACCTGAACCGGAAAGTCCCCTGCATCATAGATGACGATCCGTACAAGATCGGAACCTATCTGCAGGGCGTCCCGATCGTAGGCACAAAAGAAGAGATCCCCGAGATGGCGAAAAAGTATAATATCGAGGAAATCATAATCGCCATCCCGACTATGGATGATGAGAACCGCCATAAAATGCTGGAAATCTGTCAGAAAACAGCCTGCAAGATCAAGATGCTTCCGGGACTCTATCAGATGGTGAATCAGGAAGTGGACATCTCCATGCTGCGGGATGTGAGCATCGAAGACCTTCTCGGAAGAGAGCCGGTGGACCTGCACATGGAGACGATCGGGAATTATATCAGCGGCAAAGTCATCCTCGTTACCGGAGGGGGAGGCTCCATCGGCAGCGAGATCTGCCGTCAGGTGGCGCTGCATGAGCCGAAACAGCTTATCATAGCGGATATCTACGAAAACAACGCATATGATATACAACTGGAATTGAAGGAAAAATATCCGCAGTTAGATCTTGTCGTGATCATAGCTTCAGTGAGAGACAGACGCCGGATGAAAGATGTGTTTGAGACATATCGCCCGGAGATCGTATACCACGCGGCGGCCCATAAACATGTGCCGCTGATGGAGGACAGCCCGGATGAAGCGGTCAAGAATAATGTGCTCGGCACATATAACGTGGCAAGCGCCGCAAATGAGTTCCATGTGAAGAAGATGGTGCTGATCTCTACAGACAAGGCGGTGCGCCCGACAAATGTGATGGGCGCCTCGAAGCGTATCTGCGAGATCATTATCCAGATATTCTCTCAGATATCGCAGACAGAGTATGCGGCGGTGCGCTTCGGCAATGTGCTGGGAAGCAACGGAAGCGTGATCCCGATCTTTCGCCGGCAGATCAAAAACGGCGGGCCCGTGACCGTGACACACCCGGATATCATCCGTTATTTCATGACAATTCCGGAGGCGGTCAATCTCGTGCTCCAGTGCGGCGCCTACGCGAAGGGCGGCGAGATCTTTATCCTCGATATGGGAGAACCGGTGAAGATCGTGGATCTTGCCAAGAAGATGATACGGCTGTCCGGCCATGTGCCGGGCGAGGATATCAAGATAGAATTTACCGGATTAAGACCCGGCGAGAAGCTGTATGAAGAACTGCTGATCAGTGAGAAGAATCTCGTAAAGACGGAGAATGACAGGATCTTCGTGGTGAGGATGGGCAAGGTCGATGCGGATGAGATGACCGGAAAGATCGACCGGCTGATCGAGCAGGCGTGTGACGAGAGCGGGGATATCAGGAACGAGATCCAAGAGATCGTGCCGGAGTATAAGATGGAGGGAGATAATACAGAATCCGACAGTACAGAAATCCGCACACCGGGCGGCCGGCAGAAGTTCTGATCATAGAAACCATGTAGCAGCTGTCCGTTGTTTTTGTCAATTATATGAATCGGGGGCGAATGAAATGAAATTCAAAAATCAACCGTTTTTTCCAACAGTCTTTTTTGGATATTTTGAAGCAGAGTATGACGTCAAAGGCAAAACCGGTTTAAATGTTCCGATGGAATGGATAGTTCTCGAACAAAAAGAAGACCGGGAACTGCTTCTCTCAAAA
>CAZJRY010000070.1:0-12201 GCA_964548625.1 uncultured Mediterraneibacter sp. | reverse complement strand
ATGAAGATACTGCCCACGGATTACCGCAGGCAGTTTTCCTCATCACCCAAAAAGGACCGTTGAAAGGATAATTCCTTATTATCCCGCATTATTCTTCACGTACTCATCCATGGCATCCGCGATCATCTTCGACCGTTTCACGGCTTCCACCACAGTTTTTGCTCCGGTAACTACATCACCGGACGCAAAGATTCCTTCCATCGTCGTCTCGCCTTTCCCGTCCGTCCTCAGACGGCCCCTGTCATCTACTTCAAGGTCTTTATCTCTGTTGACGATCCTGTCCTGCGGGCCCTGTCCCCAAGATCATAGACGTCCGGATTATTCAGATCCATCAAAACATATTTCAAGACGGAAAATATTCCCTGCAAGTTTCGCCGATATTTCCCCGTGCATCCTCTCCGTAAATTCTTTTGCAATGGAAAGGCCGAGACCGCCGGATACCCTGCTTCTGGCTTCATCGGCTTTATAAAACCGTTCAAATACCCTTTCCGGATCGATTTTTTCCGGTTCCTGTACTTCATTCCATATACAGATCAGGATTCTTCCGCCTTTTTCCTCCAGAGAGATCCCGGGTTCCTTTATCCCATGATCAAGGGCATTTTTTATCACATTCCGGAACAGTCTTCTGAGCGCCGGTTCATTTCCCTCCATATATAACAGTCTGTCTGTTATGCGGATATCCGGCTCAATTCCCCGCTCTGTCCATTCGTCGTAGTAGGAAAGGACCGTCTGCTTTAAAATCCGGTTAACACAGCACCGCTCCAGCTCCAGACAGTAATTTTCGTTTTTCAGTCTGGCAAAAAGAAAGAGTTCTTCCAGCATTTCTTTCAGGCTGTGTATCCGTTCCTGTATGATATCCATATAATGTTTCTGTTCTTCCCTGTCATCGCACTGTTCCAGCAGCTGAAAATAACCGTCCAGAGAAGTCAGGGGCGTCCGGATATCATGGGAAAGACTGGTATAGGTATCAGAGATCATCTGCTCTTTTTCCAGATATTTCCCGCGTTCTTTTTTGCGATCCGTAAGCATCCGGTTCAACATCTCTGTCAGTTCCTTCAGTCCGCCGAATCCCACATCCGCTGTAACAAACATATTGCTGTCATTTTTCATCAGGAACGACATCTGGCGGCAGATGTCCCGCACCTGCCGCTGATATTTCCAGAACAGAATCCCCTGGATAAAAATTATAAAGATCAGAAAACAAACCAGTATTAACAATTTATATATCCCTCTTTCTGAAAATCTGACAGGACAAAACTGTCGCCGCCGCTCCGAAAATAACAGCGGTCAGCAATGCTTTTATACACTCTTCTGCCGAGGGTGACATTTCAAGAAGAGCCATTTGTCCTGTCACGGTATACCGGATCATATTAAAACTTTCGATTCCCAGCCCGGCTATGACTTTGTCGGCCGCACTGTACAGAACTGTCATTATGTTCATACAGAGCAAAACCGCGAGAGTCATACCGAACACTTTGCTGCGCGTGATGACCGTGACAGCCATGCAGATCAGAAGCAGCGCATAATGGAGTATAGTCTGTATAGCCGTATATGCCGCCAGCTCCTTTATGTCTCCCACATGGAGTCCCGCAAAACAGACTGCCTGCGCTGCAATCTGCAGTGCCAGATAAAAGATCATTGTCAGTACTGTGTAGACAAACAACACCACGGCCTTTGACAAGATCAGATTTCCTCTGTTCTTCATCTGCCCTCCGATATTTTGGATGTAACCGCTGCTGATATCCGAAGAAGAGAACAGAACAGCGAAGATCACCATGAATAAAGCCATAAATTTTGCGTGAAGAGTGGCATAGACCAGATCGTATACAGTTACCGTTTCTCCCGGGCGCGTGGGAATCGTTACATCCAGCCCGAAATTGACCTGTTCCTCATCGGAACTTAGCTCCTGCTCATATGCCTGCGGGTTTTTCTCGTATTCTTCTTTTATTATATTGTAGTCAAGTACAGACATATATGTGGAAAATAAAACCGCAATGATCAGTATGATCCCAACCACATAAAACCCTTTCATCCGAAACATCCGGTACAGATCCATTTTAATACAATTAAGCATTGGCCGCACCTCCTGTCAGATTGAGAAAATAAGATTCCAGCTCTTCGCTTGTTATGGTGATCTCCCTGACCGGTATCCCTGCTTTGGAAAGTTCCATATTCAACATGGCGCTCTCATCTAATCTTTCATAGACCTGTATATGAGTTTTATCTGTCACCTGATATCGGGTAAACCCCAGCCGGTCCAGAACAGGAATAGCGCGCTCCGGCACATCCGATGTAATTTCGATCCTCTCACTGCACCGCTGCATCAGTTCCTCTCTTGTCAGCTCCTGAAGAATGCTGCCGTTATGGATGATTCCGTAATCTGTGGCAATCTTTGACAGTTCCTCCAGAATATGGCTGGAAATCAGGATCGTCATATTACGTTCCGCCTGCAGCCTGTGGAGAGTATCCCTCACCTCCGCTATCCCCTGTGGATCCAGACCATTGATAGGCTCGTCCAGAACCAGCAGATCCGGTTCTCCCACCAGCGCCAGACCGATTCCAAGCCGCTGCTTCATTCCCACAGAAAAATATTTCGTTTTCTTTTTCCCTGCATCCGAAAGCCCGACGGTCTCCAGTATATCTTCAATATACCCTTTCTGACGGATCCCGCAGAACAGACATTTTGTCTTTAAATTTTCATAAGCGGTCATATTTCCATACAGCCCCGGCTTCTCGATCAGGCATCCTATCCTGGACCGTATACGTTCCAATTCCCTGCCTGTATATCCGAATATTTCCAGCTCACCCTCTGTAGGTGCGGAAAGCCCGCTGATCATTTTCAGACATGTGCTCTTTCCGGCTCCGTTTCTTCCGATAAACCCATAGACAGCTCCTTTTCGTATATGGAGGTCCACATGATCTACCGCATTGTGACGGCCGAACCGTTTGGTCAGGCCTTTTGCGCAAAGTAAGTATCCGCTCAATTCTTTTCATCTCCTTTTTATCTCTGATGCTATCTTACCTGAAAAAACCAAATAAAAAGCAAATCAAAAGTAAAAAAAGAGTAAAGCTATGAATGGAGACGGTATCCGATCCCCCACACTGTCTCAATATATTCATCGTCTGTCACCGATTTTATTTTCTTCCGGATGTTGCTGATATGTACGTCCAGAGTCTTCGTTTCTCCCATATACGGCTCATCCCATGCATATGAAAATATATCCTCTTTACTGAAGACCTGTTTCGGATGGCCGACCAGAAGCTCCAGTATGGCAAATTCCCGTTTCGTGATCTTCGGGACCTCTTTCCCTTCGATCATGACCTGATAGTTCGTCTTATCCAGAACCAGCTTTCCATATGTCATCATCCTGCTTTCATTATTTCTGCCCGCGTGACGGAGCTGGACCTGTATTCTTGCCAGTACTTCCGGGAGTTCAAAAGGCTTGGTGATATAATCGTCAGCACCCTGAGTCAGCATGCCGATCTTCTCGTCCATGCTGTCTCTGGCAGTCAGGACAATGACCGGAAGATTCCCCCTCTTCCGTATGATCTTTAATATTTCTCCTCCTGAAAGTCCCGGCAGCATGAGATCCAGCAGAACAAGAGAAACCGTTTTCCCCATCTGCAGGATCAATTGCGCCTCCGTTCCGGAGAACGCCCGGATCACTTCATATCCGGATTTTTCCAACGCGGTTTTCAACAGATGATTAATATCCGCGTCATCCTCAACAACCATAATTGTAGTCTGATCATTCATGCTCTTTCCCTCATACACACTCCCTGCCGGATTCCGGCCGGACGTCCGCCGTAATCGTTTTTGAACAAAACGTTCAATAAAATGATAAGAAAATCCAATAACTGCGAAATCTCCACATGTATCCTGATGACATTTTATAATATATCATGCCGGATTGTCCAATCTTTTTCGGGGTGTCGAATGTGCAGAGAGCGGGATTGATTGTAAAATAAAACTGTTTGATCATGTTTTCCCCCGATCACGGTAAAAGGAAAGACGATCAGAAATCGTTTCGTGGTTCCCGCAATGGTTACAGATTTTTGCTGAGACGATCCGTTTTTTTCTGTAATTCACAGAAAAAACATGTTAATATAGTTTACTGTATATATATGATTGTCACTATATTTAAGAAATCAGCACGAGAGGATCTGGAACATCATGAAAAAACACAGGAAAAAAGCAGTTATCGTCATCATCGTCTTACTTGTACTGGCAGCCGCGGCTTTTGGGATCGTAATACTGGCGGGAAAATTATTTACTGCTCAGGAAAAGGCAGTGCGTTCGGACTGGACGATGGAAACAGGAGATGTCTTGGACCGCAATGAAGACGAACAGATAGAGTACGCGGAAGCAGAACTGGGAAGCAATGTCATGGCACTGCAGCTCGTTCCCACGGATATTGAGGAAGATGGTTTTACATATTATGATGAGGACGTCCAGAACCGGCTGGAGAACGCTCTGGACGATCTCAAAGAAGTGGGCGTTGACTGGACGGCGGATAATCCCCTGATCGTGCTGAATCCGTACGGCACAGGAAGCAACAGCCTGTATCTGTACTTTAAAACGAATCACGCGACTCAGGTTACATATACGATCCATGTGGACGATGACAGTATTCCTGACTTTACAGCAACAGCCGCGGACTCCGGAGGAGAGGAGTATACGAAAACACATGAATTCCAGATCATCGGTCTGGTGCCCGGATATACGAACGAAGTCACACTGGAGATGACCGGCTCATGGGGCAATGTAAGACAGACGGTCACATTCTCGGTTGATATGCCGAAGACTCAGTCAGGCTATGACACAGCGCTGGATTCAACGGAGGGAACTTCCGGCGAGGAACTTTCCGACGGACTGTACGCGCTGATGCGGGTCAATGGCTATCTCGGCTATGGATTCTTCTTTGACAACAGCGGAATCCTCCGGTATGAAATGGTACTGGAGGGATACGGGATGGACCGCATCATTTTCTACGAGGACGATATCATCACCAGTGTCTCCGCGGGAAAACTCGCGCGTATCAACAATCTCGGGAAAGCAGAGCAGATCTTTGAGCTGGACGGCTATCTTATGCACCATGATCTGGGCATGGGAGATAATGGGGAAATCCTTGTACTGGCAGAAGAGGATGGAGCGGAAGCAGTAGAGGATCTTGTCATCTCGGTCGATATCGAAACAGGCGAGGTGACAGAACTGATCGATTTTAAAGAAATACTGTCTGAATACTTCGATATGACACGTCCTGTGACTGTCACGGATGATTTCTTCTGGCAGGCAGGCGAATGGGACTGGATCCATCTGAACAGCCTTCAGTATATGGAGGAAGATGACAGCCTGATCGTGTCCTCACGGGAAACATCAGCGATCATCAAAGTGACAGACATACACGGCGATCCGGAGACGGACTGGATCGTCGGAGACGAGCGGGTCTGGGAGGACACGGTTTATTCCGATCTCTGTCTGGAGCAGAGCGGAGATTTTATCCCTCAGTACGGGCAGCATTGTGTTGAATATCTTTATGACGGCGAAGATGAGGGCGTATATTATCTGGCGGTCTACAATAACAACTACTGGTCGATAAACAGCAGGGACGATTTTGACCTGGATGTGGATGAAAGCGTTGGCACAGACCTGTATGGTTCAGGAGATGAAACAAGTCAGGTATATATATATAAGATCGATGAGACTGCAAGAACATATTCCCTTGAGTCGTCCTTTGACGTGCCGTACTCCAGCATAGTCTCCAACGGTTCGGTATACGGAGATACGGGCCACTGGATCGTCAACAGCGGAGTGGCGAATGTGTTCGGCGAATATGACGCCGACGGGAATCTGATCCGGGAATATGAGTATGAGTGTACAATGCAAAATTACCGGACCTTTAAATTTGATTTTACCGGATTCTGGTTTCAGTGACGCGGCAATGCCGGAATCGGACAGCTTTAATGCCAAACGGACATACAGTCATGTTCGTTTGGCTGATTTTATTTACTGTGGAAAGAGATTCTGAAATTGATATGCGCAGGCTCAAAGAAATATCCCGGCCACCGATATGACCAGCGGAATTGTCACAATACAGAGGACCGTACTCAGGCAGATATCCTTTACCGCCTGTGTATAGTCCAGATCCTCCATCTGCGCGAAGATCGCCACATTTGACCCGACCGGCGTTGCCGCGACAATCAGAACCGACATTTTCAGCATCTCATTTCCGGGGATCAGTGCCATGATCACTGCTGTCAGCAATGGGATAACGATCAGCCGCATCAGTGCGCAAAGATATGTTATCTTATCTGTAAACAGATCTTTCAGCTTCATCTGAGCCAGATAGATTCCCAGAATGATCATTGCCACCGGAGCATTCATGGAGGCGATCGCGGTAACAGCGCTGCCGAGCACTTCCGGAAGTTCCACCGGAAGGAAAAACAGGATGATCCCGATCAGGAAACTGATGATGATCGGATTCGTCGTTATCTTTTTCAGCGCGATGCTGTCCTTCTTTCCCGTCATGATAACGATACCGTATGTCCACTGAAGTATATTCAGAAGAGCGACAAATGACGAGACATAAAAAACCGCCATGGAATCATTAAACGTCATTTCTACCAGCGGGATCCCGATAAATCCCGCATTGGAAAACGCACTGCTGAACTGCTCGATCGGGTATCTGCCGCCGAACACTGCTCTTGACAGAAACACGGACAGCAGAAGCGCAAGCAGCGATGCCAGAAAGGACAGTATCAGTCCTTTCAGCAGTTCCATGGAAAATGTGACAAGGTATGCCTTCACGATCACAACCGGAAGGATCACATAGAGCAGTATCAGTCCCAGTTCCCTGCTCCCCTGCTTTGTCACAAATTTCTTTTTATATAAAAGAAATCCGATCATCATATAGATGAACATTAGTACGATCTGTTTTAGGATTATAAGCGACAGTTCCATTGTTCTCTCCTGACTCCTTTTGTTTTTATTTCATCTGTTTCAGCCGGTACACCTGATCCGGGAATCTCTGCAGGGCATCATCCTCTGCTTCCGGCCCTGCCTCTGACACGGCGTCCCAGCGCATCTGCATAAATTCTCCCTCACGGTACTCCGGCCACCCGGGCACACTGCCCCCGTTGGGATCTCCCGTAAGGACAAAATTCGTATATGCCTCAAAGATCATATGTCCGAGACGCGCTCTCTCCTCTCGCGTCGATTCATCCTGATACAACTCCCCGCCGTCTTTGGATTCAAAGGCAAACATCTGATCCTGACAATGTATGGCCGGCGCATATTCCATTGAATATTTATATACTGTGCTTCCGTTTTTCTCCAGTATCTTTGCCATCCGGCTGCTGTATGTGCGGTACATATAATCAGAGAGCACTTTGATCCAGATGTCTTTCCGGGTTTCCCTGTCACAGCTTCCCTTTTCCCGGATGACATCCTCGCAGAGCTTCTCATAGTCTTCCTTCGCTGTCTCTGCGTTAAGTCCGAACAGGCCCTCCGCAATGGCAGGCGCATGGTCCGGCAGATCCGGATCAAAGAATTTATAGAAGATCAGCTCATTCCTGCAGCTCCCCACGATCGCGCGCCCGGACCAGTACTGATCAGTGTGCATGCGTCTCTCCCAGTCACAGGGTATCTTCCTGCCGTCTGCCACCGGTCCGAAGATACAGGTGCTCTCCCCGGATGCGCACAGCTCTTTCTGTGCCTCAAGCAGTTTCTCCGTGCTTATGGTGAGCAGATCCGAGGGATCGGCAGGAGCAAGCAGCCTGAGAAATCTCTCCGCCACTTCTCCCGCTGTTTCCTCACTTCGGACGCACTGATATGCCCCGCTTGAGAGCAGTGCCTGTGAAAAATATGTTCTGCTCTCGGGAAGAAACATAAGTGCGGCAATAGATTTAGCTCCCGCGGAGGCGCCCATCAGCGTCACTCTTCCCGGATCCCCGCCGAAAGCGCTGATATTTTCATGTATCCAGCGGAGCGCGAGCATCTGATCCATAAGTCCGTTATTTCCGCTGGTCTGATATTCTTCTCCGAGAATGTGCCCCAAATACAGATACCCGAATATGCCAAGACGGTAATTCAGACTTACATAGACAAAATCCCGATCCTCCACCACTTTATCCGGCGTATGATCCTGATTGCTCCCGTTCTGAAAGGCGCCTCCGTGGATATCGACGAGAACGGGAAGCCTGCCGCTGATATCCGGCGTATAGATATTCAGATTCAGGCAGTCCTCGCCAAAGTGATCCTCCGGCTCAGGTTCGGCCACCGGCGGAAACGGCGCCGGAATCTGAGGCGCTTTTTTCCCGAACTCCGTACAGTCCAGCACATCGTCCCACTGATACATTTTCGCCTCCTGAAAACGTTCCGCCTTTCCATAAGGGATTCCTTTAAATCCGACGAATCTTCCTTCGACTTTCCCTGACACAATTCCCTGTTTTGTATGTACAACTGTTTTTTCCATATATTTTAACCTCGCAAAACAACTGTTGTGATCCTTTCCGGATCACAGTCCTTCAACTTACTGACTTCGGTTTTATTATATACTTGTTTTTATCTGCTTACTAATATATAATTTGATTATTATATAACATTATTGTTATAACTATTCGCAAAAAGAGGTTGCCTATATGAATATAAAAAATATACAGTATCTTCTTCATGTTGCAGAAACAGAAAATATCTCCAGATCTTCCCGTGAACTTTTTATTGCCCAGCCGGCACTGAGCCGCCTGATCGCCGAAGCCGAAAAAGAACTGGGGTATCCCCTGTTCGACCGGATCGGCAGGAAGATCGTGCTGAATCAGAACGGAGCAGTCTTTATGCGCTATGCCCGTAATATACTGGATTCATGGCAGAATCTGCATAAAGAACTGGATGAATGCAACCGGAAACCGGAGCCCAATCTTGCACTCGGAGTGGAAGCCTGTTCTCAGCTGCTTCCTTCTATCCTTCAGCTTTTCCGGAACCGGCAGCCCGATGCAAGTATCCGTGTCATATCGGCATATCCGCTTGATTTTTCAAGAGATGACCTGGACTTTTTATTAAAAGCCTCTCCGTCCTCGGAGAAAGCTTCTTTTGATGCGAATGAGCAGCTTCTTCTCAAGGAGGATATCCTTCTTGCTCTGCCTCAGGATCATCCTCTCAGCGCCGAAAATTTCATCTCATATGAAGACACGCTGAAATACACCTATGTCCTTCCTTCCCGTTCGACCAGTCTGGGAAAAACCCTTGCCGCCCATTTTGAAGAGAAAAATCTGGCAAGACCTCCGCGCTCTACTGTGGTCAATAATTCCTTTCTTCAGTGCGAGTTTGTAGCTAAAGGGCTGGGGATCTCCCTCATCCCCTCCAGAAGTTGGAATTACGTCCACGGAAACCGTTCCCTTGTCCTGAGAAAAATAAAAGACTGGGATCTGAAGAGGATCATTTATCTCTCTTCCAATCCCGGCCATTATCAGACCCGTCTTGCAAAAACATTTAAACAGTTTCTTATCCGGTATTTTAAATCTTGTATAATGGAAGATTCTGAAAGCATTTAAAACGGATACTCTTTCAGAAACTCCTTACCTCTCATCTGCAATCCCACGGTGTTCTACCATGTCATTCAGTTGGTCCGCATCAACAAAACAGAACAAAGGAGAAGAAAAATGTCACACTCTTACGATCCATATACCAATATGATTGATACCATGACAAAAGCAATGGAACCGGGGCATATCGATCAGTCTACGTTCGAAATCCTAAAAAACCCGCAGCGGGAGACTAAGGCATAGAATGTCAGTGTTCTTTCCGCATGGCTGCTTATATCGTCGCCCTCAGGGAACTTGTAACGGCGGAGAAAATGAAGGGAGTTTTCCCTTAATGCATATAGGAAACATTCATGAACAAGCAAAGTTTAGCACATTATCGCTATAATTGCACGTACCACATTATTTACTGATTTTCCACCGAGTCAAACCCGTGCTGCAGATCGGCAATGATATCGTCGATATGCTCCGTTCCAATGGAAAGACGGATGGTGGCGGGCCCGATATTCTGCCCGGCAAGCTCCTCCGACGAAAGCTGTGAGTGTGTGGTAGTGGCAGGATGGATCACTAAAGATTTTACGTCCGCTACATTTGCCAGCAGGGAGAATATCTCAAGGCTGTCGATAAACTTCCATGCCTCTTCCTGCCCGCCTTTGATTTCAAAGGTGAAGATGCTTGCACCGCCATTGGGAAAATATTTCTCATACAGAGCGTGATCCGGATGTCCGGGAAGGGACGGATGGTTCACTCTTTCCACCTGCGGGTGGTGCGCCAGGTATTCTACAACTTTTTTCGTGTTTGCTGCATGACGCTCCATCCTGAGCGACAATGTCTCTGTCCCCTGCAGGAGCAGGAAAGCGTTGAGCGGGGAAATGGCGGCGCCGGTATCCCGGAGCAGGACAGCCCGTATATAAGTTACGAATGCCGCATCCCCCGCGGCATCCGCGAAAGATATGCCGTGATAACCGGGATTCGCTTCTGCTATCTGCGGGTATTTTCCGTCTTTCTTCCAGTCAAATCTTCCGGAGTCCACGATCATGCCGCCTAACGCCGTTCCGTGCCCGCCGATGAACTTGGTGGCGGAATGGACCACGATATCAGCGCCATACTCGATCGGACGGATCAGATACGGGGTGCCGAACGTATTGTCAATGACGAGCGGCAGTCCATGCCTGTGGGCGATCCCGGCAATCGCTTCAATATCCGGAATATCACTGTTCGGATTGCCCAGCGTCTCAAGGAAGATGGCCCTGGTATCCTCCCTGACCGCGTTTTCCAGTTCTGTCAGATCGTGTACGTCCACAAAGGTAGTTGAAATGCCGTATTGCGGGAGGGTGTGCGCGAGCAGGTTGTATGTCCCGCCGTAGATCGTTTTCTGGGCGACAATGTGTTCCCCCTGTTTTGCCAGCGCCTGGATCGCATAGGTGATAGCCGCCGCTCCCGATGCCAGCGCCAGCGCGGAGGTGCCGCCTTCCAGAACCGCGATACGCTTCTCAAGGACTTCCTGTGTGGGATTGGTCAGCCTGCCATAGATGTTCCCGGAATCGGTCAGGTTAAACCGTGCGGCCGCATGGGCGGAATCATGGAATACATAAGAGGTTGTCTGGTAGATCGGAACCGCCCTGGCATCCGTGGCGGGATCAGCCTGTTCCTGGCCGACATGCAGTTGTAAAGTTTCAAATCTGTATTTCTTCATGGTGTTGTCTCCTTTATGCTTATCTTTCTATTTTATCGGATCTTTTCCGGTCTATATGAAAAAAAGCCGGAAGCTTCTGGCAAGCCCCCGGACAAATGACAGTTCTGTGCGCTGGTTCAGTCAGGCACTGTATTGGGACGGAACGCAGCAAAACAAGGAATGCTCGCCCCTGTCCCTGCCATATAACATGTCCGGGGGTTCAGCATTCGACAACACATAACAGTATTTAATCTGCGAACTCTGTATTCAGCCATCGTCCCTGTTTCCTTCTTTCTTATAAATAATCTGTAATAATGGGCATACTATATCATCAATTACCCATTAAGTCAATAGGTGTTATTAGGAGGAGATGATAAAGATGAATGACAGAAAATGCATTACTATAAGGATCGAGGAATACGAGAAGATGATCTCCCAATATTTTGACGCATTGGATCAGATTTCCGATCTGGAACCGGAACTTTTCGAAATTAAAGAAAAATATGATGGCTCCATATGGAAGTTACTTTGAAAATTTACTTTTCGCTTCATCCTCTGTCCAATGAAATGCTACAGGCTCGGCATTAATTTCGTCAAAGTATTGATATATACATATCTGTCTTTAATTTTCCCCACCTCACGATGACGCCCTTACCATTAGCTGCACCGTTCCCACTGCCGGGCGGGTCAGGGACTTTTACCCCTTAGAACGTGCGCCCGCCGGGCACACACAAGCAGAAAAACCCGACAGATAAACTGTCAGGTTCTTCCGTTTTCTTTCTCCATAATCTATCACAAAGAGCAACGATGTTTTTCAGCTCCGTTCCTCCTCGCGCGTATGTGAAAATCCATATTCTATTTTTCCTTATATTCTTACCGTTTTCATATTCTCCGTCTTCGCTGCAGTCAGGCCTGCCTCTCTTCCGGTTTGAAATTCTTTATTTTTCACTGTAATGATGCGCTTCCTCAAGCATCATATCCTTGACCTT